>NZ_JBEOZU010000121.1:0-24072 GCF_040298185.1 Streptomyces sp. NPDC001634
GCCGCGGCGCTTAAAATAATGCGCGTGTGCGCCCGGTGGCCGGCCGGCCCCGCCCCACCGCAGGGTTGTGGACGCGGCGGAGCCGCGCCCGCCATGAAGGCCGACGCGGCTCCGCCGTGCAGTGGTGCCCGAAGGGTCAGACGGTCTCGGGGAGCTCCTCGAGCCCCTCGGCGACCAGCTTGGCCAGACGGTCCAGCGCGGCGTCCGCGCCCTCCGCGTCGGAGGCGAGGACGATCTCCTCGCCGCCCTGCGCACCCAGGCCGAGAACAGCCAGCATGGACGCGGCGTTGACGGGGTTGCCGCCCGCCTTGGCGATCGTCACGGGGACGCCGGAGGCCGTGGCGGCCCGGACGAAGATGGAGGCGGGGCGGGCGTGAAGGCCCTCGGCCCAGCCGACGTTGACGCGGCGCTCAGCCATGTGATGCTGCCCTTCAGGTGTTCAGGGTTGTCTAGACCAGTGTTCCATATGTGAAGCGCCCCCGGCAGAGGGCGTCGGTCCCGACCCGAAGCGGGCTCGGCGCGGGTCCCCTCAGCCTGCCTCGCGCCGTTGTCGGACGCGAGCCTTACTCTGGGGCCCATGCAGACCGCGTCGGACCGGCACGAGTACCCCGCCCACTGGGAGGCCGACGTGGTGCTGCGCGACGGCGGCACCGCGCGCATCAGGCCCATCACCGTTGATGACGCCGAGCGCCTTGTGAGCTTCTACGAGCAGGTCTCGGACGAGTCGAAGTACTATCGCTTCTTCGCGCCGTACCCTCGCCTGTCCGCCAAGGACGTCCACCGCTTCACGCACCACGACTTTGTGGACAGGGTGGGACTCGCGGCCACGGTCGGCGGCGAGTTCATCGCAACCGTACGCTATGACCGGATCGGTGCCGACGGCATGCCCGCCTCCGCACCTGCCGACGAGGCCGAGGTCGCCTTCCTCGTGCAGGACGCTCACCAGGGGCGCGGTGTCGCGTCGGCCCTCCTCGAACACATCGCGGCAGTGGCCCGTGAGCGTGGCATCCGCCGGTTCGCCGCCGAGGTGCTGCCCGCCAACACCAAGATGATCAAGGTGTTCACGGACGCCGGGTACCAGCAGAAGCGCAGCTTCGAGGACGGCGTCGTACGCCTGGAGTTCGGCCTGGAGCCCACGGACCGGTCGGTGGCCGTGCAGCGCGCGCGGGAGCAGCGGGCCGAGGCGCGCTCCGTGCAGCGGCTGCTCGCGCCCGGTTCCGTGGCCGTGATCGGCGCGGGCCGCACCCCCGGGGGAGTGGGCCGCAGCATCCTCGACAACCTCCGGGACGGCGGGTACACCGGCCGTCTGTACGCGGTGAACCGGGCGTTCACCGAAGGGCAGAAGGAGCTCGACGGGGTGCCCGCCCACCGCTCCGTCCGTGGCATCGCAGAGCCGGTCGACCTCGCCGTAGTGGCGGTCCCCGCGGAACTCGTCCCCGAAGTCGTCGCCGAATGCGGCGAGCACGGAGTGCAGGGGCTCGTGGTCGTCTCCGCGGGATACGCCGAGAGCGGGCCGGAGGGGCGGGAGCGGCAGCGGGAGCTGGTGCGGCAGGCGCGGTCGTACGGGATGCGGATCATCGGGCCGAACGCCTTCGGGATCATCAACACCTCACCGGAGGTCCGGCTCAACGCATCCCTCGCGCCCGAGATGCCGCGCCCGGGGCGCATAGGGCTGTTCGCCCAGTCCGGGGCCATCGGGATCGCGCTGCTGTCGCGGTTGCAGCGGCGCGGGGGAGGCGTGACCGGGGTCACGGGCGTGTCCACCTTCGTCTCCTCCGGGAACCGGGCGGACGTGTCGGGCAACGACGTCCTCCAGTACTGGTACGACGACCAGGACACCGACGTCGCCCTGATGTATCTGGAGACCATCGGCAACCCACGCAAGTTCACCCGCCTCGCACGGCGCACGGCGGCGGCCAAGCCGCTGGTCGTGGTGCAGGGCGCGCGGCACGGCGGCGCCCCGCAGGGGCATGCCGTACGGGCCACGCGGCTGCCGCACGCCGTGGTGTCCGCACTGCTGCGGCAGGCCGGGGTGATCCGGGTGGACACGATCACGGAACTGGTCGACGCGGGGCTGCTGCTGGCCCGGCAGCCGCTGCCCGCGGGGCCGAGGGTGGCGATCCTCGGCAACTCCGAGTCGCTGGGGCTGCTGACGTACGACGCGTGCCTCACGGAGGGCCTACGGCCCTCGCCGCCGCTCGATCTCACGACGGGGGCTTCGGCCGAGGACTTTCACCGCGCGCTGTCCGCGGCACTGGCCGACGACTCGTGCGACGCCGTGGTCGTGACGGCGATACCGGCGCTCGGTGAGACCTCGGTGGGGGACGCTGCGCTGGCCGAGGCGCTCGGGTCGGCCGCAGCCGCCGCGCCGGCCAAGCCGGTGCTGGTGGTGCACGTGGAACTGGGCGGGCTCGCGGAGGCGCTGTCCGCGGCCGTCAGCACGTCACCCCAGGCGCAGCGGAGCGAGCTCCCGCGCCCCGCGGCGTGGCCGCCCACTGCGGTGGAGGCCCCCGCCGGGGCTCGCCTCATCCCCGCCTACCCCGCCGCCGAACGTGCCGTCCGGGCCCTCGCCGAAGCCGTCAAGTACGCCCAGTGGCGGCGCGAGTCCGCCGACCCCGGCAAGGTGCCCGAGTACGACGACATCGACGAGAAGGGCGCCGCCGAGCTGATCCACGGGCTGCTCGCGCGGGGGCAGGGGCTGACGCTCGGCACGGACGAGACCTGCGACCTGCTGACGCGGTACGGCATCCATGTGCGCAGGGCGCTGCCCGCGCCCACTCCCGAGGCCGCCGTCGAGGCCGCCCGCGCGATCGGCTACCCGGTGGCACTCAAGGCCACCGCTCCGCACCTGCGGCACCGCGCCGATCTGGGCGGCGTACGGCTGGATCTGGCCGACGAGGAGCAACTGCGGCGGGCGTACGCCGAGTTGACCGAGCTGTTCGGAAAGCCGGAGGAGCTGCGGCCCGTCGTCCAGGGCATGGCGCCACGCGGCGTCGACACCGTCGTACGGGCCGTGATCGACCCGGCGGCCGGGGCGGTGCTGTCGTTCGGGCTCGCCGGGGCCGCCTCGCAGCTGCTCGGCGACACGGCGCACCGACTGATTCCGGTCACGGACCGCGACGCCACCTCTCTGGTCCGGTCGATCCGGACTGCTCCGCTCCTGTTCGGCTGGCGCGGCTCCGCCCCTGTCGACACACCTGCCCTCGAAGAGCTGATGCTGCGCGTGTCACGGCTGGCCGACGACCATCCGGAGGTCGTTGCGGTCACTCTGGAGCCCGTCGTCGTCTCCCCGCGTGGACTGAGCGTGCTCGGCGCCACCGTGCGCCTCGCGCCCCCGCCGGCCCGCGACGACCTCGGCCCGAGGACGCTTCCGGTGTACTGAACGGCGGTCGCATCGCCGGTTTGGTGGAACGCATGGGTGATTTATTGGCAAAAGTGGTATTTGCCTCCTCGGTGTTCGCTTGATCGCGAGACAAGGAGTCCCCGTAATGCGCCACCACCGCACCACCAGGGCGTGCCGATCGCTCACCCGCAGCATCCTCTCCGTCGTGGGCGCCGCAGCCCTCGCCGTATCAGGAGCCGCTTCGGCCTCCGCGGCATCGCCTGCAGCCGGGCCCCGGCCCCCCGGGCCGGGCGACCACGTCACGACGAGGTTCAATCTGTTCCCCAACCGGCCGTTCCTGCAGTGCCTGTCCGGCAGTAACGGTGAGCCGAGGGTGACCGCCGAGGTGAAGCGCGGCAAACTGAACGACGAGCTCAGGCTGCGCCTGACGGGCTTCAAGCCCGACCTCGACTTCGACCTGTTCACCGTGCAGAACAGCAACCAGCTCGCGAACGGTGCCCCCAACCCGGCCTTCCGCAACTTCGGTCTGGCCTGGTATCAGTCCGACATCCACACGAACTCCAGGGGCGACGGCGAGGTCAGGATCCGCACGATCCTGCTCGACCAGATCTTCGGGTTCGATCCGGAGGTCGCGCTGCAGCCGACCAACACCTTCCACGTCGGCTTCTGGTTCAACAATCCGGCCGACGCCCAGCCCTGCGGCTTCAACGGCCCGCCCACCCCGTTCAACGGTGAGCACCAGGCCGGCCCGCTGGCCTTCATCACCCGCCCCGACGCCAACACGGACCTTGGTCCTCTGTGCACCAAGCCCGACACCTCCACCACGCCCCCGCACTGCAATCCGTAAAGCAGGCGCCCCGGAATACGGCGGAAGGTGGCAGTCATGTCACCTTCCGCCGTCGGCCGCGCGGATCCACGGGCGGACGGACGAAGGCGTGACGTCCCTGCTGTGCGAACGGCCCGGATGCTCTTGACTGTCCCGGACCGGCCTCGTGCACGGATTAGGATGGACGTCATGGCCAAGACCAGTACGACGACCCAGGGGCTGCGCACGGCGATCGAGCGCAGCGGCTACTACCCGGCTCTCGTGGCCGAGGCGGTGGAAGCCGCGGTGGGCGGCGAGCCGATCCGGTCGTACCTGGTCCATCAGGAGACCACGTTCGACGCGAACGAAGTGCGCCGGCACGTGACCGTGCTGGTCCTCACCGGCAACCGCTTCATCGTCAGCCACACCGACGAGCAGGCCGCGGACGACACCTCCCCGACGCCGTATGCGACGACGTCGACGGAATCGGTGAAGCTCGGCCGGATCTCGTCGGTCGTCGTCAGCCGTGTCGTCGCCAACCCGGAGTCGTACACGCCGGGCACGCTGCCCCGCGAGGTCGTCCTGACCATCGGCTGGGGCGCCGTCTCCCGTATCGACCTGGAGCCCGCCGCCTGTGGCGACCCCAACTGCGAGGCGGACCACGGCTACACGGGCAACTCGACGGCGGACGACCTCAGCCTCCGCGTCAGCGAGGCGGGGGACGGCCCGGAGACGGTGCGCCAGGCGCTCGCCTTCGCCCAGTCCCTCTCCGAGGCGACCGCGGACGTCACCCACTGATGGCGCTGCCCACCTGGGACGACCACCCGGAGCTGCTCGCCGTAGGCTCCGCGCCCGTCCCCGAGTACGGCACCGGGTCACTGGCCGACCTCCTGCCCACCCTCGCCGCGGGCATGGGGGTACCGGGCCGGACCGTGGCCATATCGGAACTGACGCCTTCCGACCGCAACTGTGTCTTCCTGATCGACGGACTCGGCTGGGAGCAGCTGAAGGCGCACCCGGGCGAGGCACCCTTCATGACCTCGCTCCTCGCGGCCTCCCGCGGCGGCACCGGCCGCCCGATCACCGCCGGCTACCCGGCGACCACCGCGACCTCGCTCGCCTCCGTCGGCACCGGCCTGCCGCCCGGCGCGCACGGCCTGCCCGGCTACACCGCGCGCAATCCCGAGACCGGTGAGCTGATGAACCAGCTCCGCTGGCATCCGTGGACCTCGCCGCGCGTCTGGCAGCCGTACCCCACCGTGTTCCAGCTGGCCCACGAGGCCGGTGTGCACACCGCCCAGGTCTCCTCTCCGGCCTTCGAGAACACCCCGCTGACCAAGGTCGCCCTCAGCGGCGGGACGTTCCACGGGCGGCTCACCGGCGAGGACCGTATGGACCTCGCGGCCGAGCAACTGGCCGTCGGCGACCGCTCCTTGGTGTACACGTACTACGCCGAGCTCGACGGTGCCGGACATCGCTTCGGCGTCGACTCGGACGCCTGGCGCGGCCAGCTGATGTACGTCGACCGGCTCGTCCAGCGCCTGGCCGAGCAGTTGCCGCCGCGCACGGCCCTGTATGTGACCGCCGACCACGGCATGATCGACATTCCGTTCGACGAGCAGCACCGCATCGACTTCGACGAGGACTGGGAGCTGCGGGCCGGGGTCGCCCTGCTGGGCGGTGAGGGGCGCGCGCGGCATGTCTACGCGCTCCCGGGCGCCGAGAACGACGTACTGACCTGCTGGCGCGAGGTGCTCGGCGAGCAGTTCTGGGTGGCCTCGCGGGACGAGGCGATCGCGGCCGGCTGGTTCGGCCCGCACATCGACGAGCGGGTGTACGGGCGCATCGGCGACGTGGTCGCGGCGGCCCGCGACGACGTGCTCATCATCGCGTCCGAGCGGGAGCAGAAGGAGTCGGCGATGGTCGGCAACCACGGGTCGATGACGCCCGTGGAACAGCTGGTCCCCCTGCTGGAAGTCCGCACCTGAGCGCAGCGCGCACCCGCGCGCCCAGTACGCTCGTGAGAATCCCGTACGCCCCCTCGCCCTTTCCGAAAGGCCTCAACCACCCATGTCCGAGCTGGTGTTCTTCTCCGGAACGATGGACTGCGGGAAGTCGACGCTGGCGCTACAGATTGCGCACAACCGGTCGGCGAGGGGACTGCAGGGTCTGATCTTCACTCGGGATGATCGTGCGGGGGAGGGGAAGCTCTCTTCACGGCTCGGTCTGGTGACCGACGCGGTCGAGGCAGTGCCGGGCATGGATCTGTACGCCTATGTCGTCGACCGGGTGTCGCAGGGCGGCAAGGCCGACTACTTGATCGTGGACGAGGCGCAGTTCCTGGCGCCGGAGCAGATCGATCAGCTGGCGCGGGTCGTGGATGACCTGGGCCTGGATGTGTTCTCCTTCGGTATCACCACCGACTTCCGGACGAAGCTCTTCCCGGGCTCGCGGCGGCTGATCGAGCTGGCGGACCGGATCGAGACGCTTCAGGTGGAGGCGATGTGCTGGTGCGGGGCGCGTGCCACGCACAATGCCCGCACGGTGGGCGGCGAGATGGTGGTGGAGGGCGAGCAGGTCGTCGTCGGTGACGTGAGCGGCCCCGCCGGGGAGCTGGGCTATGAGGTGTTGTGCCGGCGTCATCACCGTCGCCGTATGACGAGCGCTTCTGCCCGTGCCGGCGCGCTCTCGCCGGACGTTCTGCCAGTGGCCTCCGACTGAGGTTGTTCGGCTGAACGGAACGCGGTCCACCGTGCCGTGGTCTGCAGAGCCTCTCGGTTTCCGCGTACACCGGTATCCCGTCCAGCGCGTCGGCGACGCTGCCGCCTGGATGTCCGCCGACGGTCGTCGCCCAGTGCACGCCGCGCGCCGGCGACACATTCCGGTTGGCACTCATGGAGCGCGATGATCCGCCGGAGTGCGGCGAGGGCCCCACGAAGGCGGCTCTCTTTGCCCTCACAGGCATCACTGCCCCCTGTGTCCCCTCATCGGTCGTCTGTCCCCTCATCGGTCGTCCACGCCCGCGCTCCATCGCGTGCCGTGGGGCTCCAGTGCCCTCAGGAAGTCCGCCGGATCGAAGACCTGCGCCGGTGCCAGCACCCCGGCCGCCGGTACGCCGGCCACCAGGCGCAGCACCCCTTCCACGGCGATCACCGCCGTCATGCCGTAGCCGTCCGAGCCCGTCACCGAGCCCTGCGCGCGCCGTCCGTCCCGGCCGACGGCGTACGCGGCCATCAGCCAGCGCGACGCACGCCGCGCGGCCGGATCCGGCCCCTCGGGCAGGGTGGCGACCAGTTCCCGGGTGACCGCCGCGAAGAGTGGCACCACTTCTTCGCGCATCACGGCGTCGATCCGTCCCGCCCGCACATGCCGCGGCACGGTGATGACGCCCGGCAGCGCGAACGGCGCCACCTTGATGTCCCCCGCCTCGCCCTCGGCCGCCGCCTCGGGAACCGGCACCGTCGCGCGGTCACCGGCCGCGTGCGCGGCGCCGTCGCGCCAGGCGCCGTCCGCCCACACGAGCCCGCTCCCGCCGCCCCACAGTCCCCGGTTGGCCAGGGCCGTCCGAGCGGTGCCGCGCGAGACCGCGCCCGGCCGCCGCAGATCCGCGATCGTCAGTTCCGCCAGGTCGGCGCGTGGCCCGAGAGCCTCGGCGGTGAGGTGGGCGATCAGGTCGCCCGGACCGCCGTCGTCAGCGAGCGCGGGCACCACGCAGATGCCTGCCTGCCGCGCCGGTTCGCCGAAGGTGTCGAAGACCCGCTTCAGATACGACTGTTCGCCGTTGGTGTCGACGTAGTGGCAGCCGGAGACGACGGCGGCCCGTACCACCGGTTCACCGAACAACTCGAACGGTGCCACGCAGTTGACCACCGCGGCACAGCCGTCGAACGCCGCCGCCAGCGCCGAGGAATCCTCGACCCCGGCACGCCGCACCTCGGCGCGGGGCACACCCTCGGCGGCCACCCGCAGCCGTCTGTCGTCCCGGCCCACCAGGACGACCGGAACATCCCGGCGCGCCAGTTCCGCGACCACCAGTCGTCCCGTGAAACCGCTCGCGCCATACACAGCGATCTTTTCCATGCCGGCCACGCTATGAGCGATGCACCAGGACGCTGAATGCCCAATCGTCCCGGCTCCATGCCTGATCGTCCTGCTCCGAGTCCCACTGCGGGACGCCAACTCCTCGGGTACGGGGCTACAGTCGGGGCATGGACGTGCTGAGCGACGCGGTCACCGCCATGCGCACCGGGCGGCCCCACTCCTCCCGCACCCGCTGGAACGCTCCCTGGGGCGTCCGCTTCGCTCCCTTCGCCGGCGCCGGGTTCCACGTCGTGCTGCAGGGCTCCTGCTGGGTGTTTCCGCAGCGCGCCGAACCCGTCCGGCTCGGCGTCGGTGACGTCGCGCTGCTTCCCCACGGCACCAGCCACGGACTCGCCGACGGCCCCGCGACGCCGCTGCGCGAGGCGGCCGACCCCGGCTCCCTGCAGCCGGCCCCGCCCCCGGACGGCGTCCCGGCGGCCACCGTCCTGCTGTGCGGCGCCTATCTGCTCGACCAGGACCGACGGCACCCGCTGCTCGCCGAACTCCCCGAGGTGGTGCACCTGTCCTCCCGCGTGGGAGCCCACCCCGAACTACGCGCCGTCATCGAGCTCCTGGGCGCCGAGCTGGACCGCCCCCGCGAGGGCAGCGCAGCCGTCGTCCCGGCGCTCCTGGACACGCTGCTGCTGTACACGCTGCGCGCCTGGCACGACGAGCAGAACGTGGGCGGCCGGCCGTCGCAGGGCTGGCCCGCGGCTCTGCACGACCCCGCGGTCGGCGCCGCGCTCCGCGCCATCCACCAAAACCCCGGCCGCGCCTGGACCGTGCAGTCCCTGGCCGCCGTCGCGGGCCTGTCCCGCTCGCCGTTCGCCCGCCGCTTCACCGCGCTGGTCGGAAGCCCGCCGCTGGCCTACCTGACCTGGTGGCGCATGACGACCGCGGCGGGACTGCTGCGAGCCGACGACCGACCCGTCCAGCGCGTGGCGGAACAGGTCGGCTACGTCTCTGAGTTCGCCTTCGCCAAGGCGTTCAAGCGCGCCTACGGCACCTCCCCGGGCCGCTACCGGCGCCAGGACCACACAGCCCTCCGAGACCTGCGCCGCACGGGAAGCGGTCGGCTCGGACCGCCACACGCCCCCATCGACGGGCAGGACGGCGCCCTGTACGAAGTTCGCTCTGTCACCGGCGAGGAAGACGATCGCCTCGGCGACCTCCTCCGGGCTTCGGTGCGCGTCAGCCCCGGCTCGACCGCGTTGACGCGCACGCCGCGCAGACCGGACTCGGCGGCCCACGCCCCGGGGAGCAGGTTCAGCGCTGCCCTGCTCGACTGTCCTCACGACGCCGTGGCGGTGCTCCGGCGGGGTTGCCCACGCCCTGACCAGGGGCTTCGGCTCCCGCGCTGAGCCCCGCTGCGCGAGTGACGTGAGCCACATCCCGGCGTCGGCGTCACACTCCGCGCTGCAGGTTCGCTCATAGCTTGCGACACGTGCAGCGAACAGGAGAGGCCGCCATGTCCGAGTCCGAGGTGGATGGCATCGAGCGGGTGACGGATGAGTTCGTCGCCCATCGCGAGCTGCTGTTCTCGATCGTCTACAACCTGCTGGGCAGCGTCGCGGATACCGAGGATGTGCTGCAGGACGCCTGGCTCGCCTGGGCGGCGCGCAGCCGGAAGGGGGCCGCGGAGCCGATCGCGAATGTGCGGGCCTATCTGGTGCGGATCGCGGTCAACCAGGCGCTGGCCCGCCAGGCGAGCATCAACCGTCGCCGGGAGCACTATGTCGGTCCCTGGCTGCCGGAGCCGCTGATCACGACGCCGCCCGGCGGCGCTCCAGCGGCCGAAACTTCGGAGCCCGGTGACGCGGCCGAGGCCGTGGTGCGAGCCGAGACGCTGTCGATGGCGCTGCTGGTGGTCCTGGAGACACTGACCCCGCTGCAGCGTGCGGTATTCGTGCTGCACGAGGTCTTCGGCTACCAGCACACCGAGATCGCTGAGATCGTCGACCGCGCGCCGTCGGCGGTTCGCCAGCTCTCCCGGCGAGCCCGCAAACACGTCCACGAGCGCCGCCCGAGGTATCCGGCGCAGCCACGGGTCCGGCAGCAGGTGACCGAACGGTTCCTGGCCGCGGCGCTCGGCGGCGATCTGAACGCGCTCATGGACGTTCTCGCCCCGGACGTGACCTTGTGGACCGACGGCGGCGGCAAGGTACGGCAGACGATCCTGCGCCCGCTGCACGGCCGGGACAAGGTCGCCCGCCTGATCGCCGGCGTCGCGGACCGTACCCCGGCCGGCGTCGACCTTCGCTACCGAACGGTCAACGGCGACCCCGCCGCCGTGCTCGTCAAGGGCGAATCCGCGTTCGCCGTCATGGTCATCGAGCTCACCCCGGACGAGCAGCAGGTGTCGGAGATCTATGCCGTCACCAATCCCGACAAGCTCACTCGGATCAACTGACCAGTAGACACCCGAAGGAACAAAGGGAAGACAATGATCCTGATCACCGGAGCCACCGGAAATCTTGGACGCCCGCTCGTCGCGGAGCTGGCCGCCAAGGGCGCGAAGGTACGCGCGTTGACCCGCACACCCGCCACCACCCGCTTCCCTGACGGTGTCGAGGCGTGCGACAGCGCGCGGCCCGACTTCGACGGCGTCACCGCCCTCCTCCTCAACCTCGCCGGGATCCAGGGGCGTCCCGGGGCGCTGCTGGACAGCGCGCGGGCGGCGGGCGTCCGAAGGGGCGTCACCCTTTCCTCGTTGGTCGTCGCAGACGACCCGGACGCGGGGCGGGGCAGCACTGCTGCGATCCACCAGGAGCTGGAGGAGGCGGTCGAGACCGCGTTCCCGGAGTGGACGCATCTGCGCCCCGGCGCCTTCGCTTCCAATGCGTTGCAGTGGAAGCCGCAATTGCAGGCTTCGGACGTGGTGCGCGGCCCGTACGCGCGATCCAGCACCGCCCCGATCGACGACGCGGATCTCGCTGCCGTCGCGGTGCGGGCGCTTTTGGACGACGAATTGATCGGCCAGAAACCGTCATTGACAGGACCTGAAGGGCTGACTGCCGCGCAGCAGGTGGAGATCCTCGGGCAGGTGCTGGGCCGTCCGCTGCGCTACGAGGAAATCACCCCCGAGGCGGCCAAGCAGGCCATGCTGTCCCAGAACTCCTGGGTGCCCGAAGCCGCGATCGACTCACTGCTCAGCTATCTCGCGCGGACGGTCGGCCGGCCTGCCTTGGTGACGGGAGAGGTGGAGCGCATCCTTGGTCGCCCCGCCCGCACCTATGCCCAGTGGGCCGCCGACCACGCCGCCGCGTTCCAGAACTGACCAGGAGGCCGTCATGTTCGCCGCCTACGTGGTCCTCGCGGTACTGACCATCTCCTACAGCGCCTTCTCCGCCGGCTGCGACTTCGTCCGCTTCGAGCGGGTCGCCCTCGGCATGGACAAGGCGGGTGTGCCCCGCTCCTGGATGCCGGCCCTCGGGGTCCCCAAGGCCGCCGCCGCACTCGGACTGCTGGCCGGGTTTTGGATACCGGCGCTGGGGACGGCCGCGGCGGCCGGTCTGGTTGCGTTCTTCCTCGCCGCAGTCGCGACCCACCTCCGGGTGCGCGACTACTCGTTCGGTCTGCAGTACCCGTTCCTGCTGCTGGCCGCTGCCACGCTGCTGCTCGGTCTGACCCGCTGAGACTCCAGCGGCCCCAGCGCCCCGGCCTCGGCCGGGGCGGGGCACCGTCCGGAACACAGCTGAGGGCCATTCTCCCGATCGCTCCGAGGTCCCCCCGGGTTCTCGCTGGAGTCCGGCACCGAGTCCGACAGACGCGGTCAAGCAGCCGGCGACCACGGGACCCAGGAGATCGTCTTTGTCCGCTCGGGCAACCTCATCCTCGGCTGGAGGGCGACGACGCCGGCTCGCTGCCCGACATCGTGCAGCTGTCAACGGCGGAGCGATCGCCCTCGGCCACCCGTTGCGAGTCGCCGACGGCCGGTTCGGGCTCCAGAGCGTGTACGTAGGCGGCGGCCAGGCGAACGTCACGATCATCGAAGGCTCCGAGGAACCCCGGCGCACGCCTTGATGATCCACCACGGGCCGCCGGGCTGTGCTACGGTCTCCATGTTGCAGTTGTGGTACCCATGAACCTATGTGCGCCTGACGGGAATGCTTCTCCTGCAGGCGCAATATTTGTTTTCCGGCATCTCCGGATGGGGCCTCTGCCTACAAAAGGAGAAGGTCATGGCACAGGGAACCGTGAAGTGGTTCAACGCCGAAAAGGGTTTCGGCTTCATCCAGCAGGACGGCGGGGGCCCCGACGTCTTCGCGCACTACTCGAACATCGCCACCCAGGGCTTCCGTGAGCTCCAGGAGGGCCAGCGGGTCTCCTTCGACGTCACGCAGGGCCAGAAGGGCCCGCAGGCGGAGAACATCCGCCCCGCCTGATCGCCGGACGCGTATCCGCTCACCGGGGTCCGCACCGTCATGGTGCGGACCCCGGTTTGTGCTGTTTCCAGGAAGGCAGACAACCGCATGTCCCGCAGACCCCAGAAGCCGAACCGGCGCGCCTCGTCACCCCCACCGTCCCCGTCGTCACCAAGGGAATTCCGGCTGCCGGAAAGCACGACACCCGCACTTCCCGCCATCGAGGACTTCGCCGGTCTGGACATGCCCGCGGGGCTGCTGAAGACCCTCACTGCGCAAGGCGTGACCACCCCCTTCCCCATCCAGGCCGCCACCCTGCCCAACTCGCTCGCCGGCCGTGACCTGCTGGGACGGGGACGCACCGGCTCCGGCAAGACCCTGGCGTTCGGGCTGGCGCTCCTGGCCCGCACGGCCGGACTGCGCGCGGAGCCCAAGGCACCCCTCGCCCTCGTGCTGGTGCCCACCCGTGAACTCGCCCAGCAGGTGACGGACGCGCTGACCCCCTATGCGACCGCCGTGAACCTCCGGCTGGCCACCGTGGTCGGCGGGCTGTCCATCACCAAGCAGGCCGGTGCGCTCCGGCGCGGCGCCGAGGTAGTCGTGGCGAGTCCCGGCAGGCTCAACGACCTCGTGGAACGCGGGGACTGCAGGCTGGACAGCGTACGCATCACGGTGCTGGACGAAGCCGACCAGATGACCGACATGGGCTTCCTGCCGCAGATCACCAAGCTGATCCAGCAAGTACGGCCCGACGGACAGCGCATGCTCTTCTCGGCCACCCTGGACCACAACATCGACCGCCTGGTGCAGCGGTTTTTGACCGACCCCGTGGTGCACTCCGTGGACCCGTCCGCGGGAGCGGTGACCACCATGGAGCACCACGTGCTCCACGTCCAGGACGAGACCGACAAGAAGGCCGTCACCACGCGCATCGCGGCCCGTGACGGCCGGGTCATCCTCTTCCTCGACACCAAGAGGTCCGCCGACCGGCTCGCCAAGCGGCTGCTGGCCGTCGGTGTCCGCGCGGCGGCACTGCACGGAGGCCGCTCCCAGCCGCAGCGCAACCGCACCCTGGAACAGTTCAAGAACGGCCAGGTCACCGCGCTGGTGGCGACGAACGTCGCGGCCCGGGGCATACACATCGACGACCTCGACCTCGTCGTGAACGTCGATCCCCCCACCGATCACAAGGACTACCTCCACCGGGGCGGCCGCACGGCCCGCGCCGGCGGCTCCGGCAGCGTGGTCACGCTGGTCCTGCCCGCCCAGAAACGGGACGTCACCCGGCTCATGTCGGACGCGGGCATCCGCCCCCGGACGGCCCGCATCACGTCGAGCGACACGGAACTGGTCACCATCACCGGCGCCCGCGAGCCATCCGGCGTGGCCGTCACCATCGAGGTGCCCCAGCCGGCGGCACCGACGGCGTCCCGCCCGGACCGGAAAACCGGCACCGAGCCCGGCAGGCGATCCGGCCGCGGACGCCGAAACGGCGGCGGGGCCCAAGCGGCGACAGGTGCTGCCACCGGGACGGGGAGCCGTGGCGCGGCCGGTGCGGCAGCGTCTGGTGGTGCCTCGGCGACCGGCGGGCGTGGTTCTGCCCGGCGGGCGGGATCCGGCGGGACCGCGGGCGGTGCCGTCGGGGCGGGCGGCCGCAGTTCCGACCGCCAGTCCGCGGCCGGGGCGGCCACCGGCGCTGCCTCCGGCAAGGGAGTCCGTGCATCCGGCCGACGGGCGGCGGCCGGCGGAGCCACGGGCGGCGCTGCCGGGACCGGCGGCCGCAGCTCCGACCGCCGAGGCGGCCGCCGCACCTCTGCCACCCATGCCGCATCCGGCAACGCCGGCGCCGGTGACGACTTTTCGTAGGCGCTTCACCTGGACGTGCTTGTTCCGCCGGATGATGTAGCGGCGGATCATCTCTCACAGGGCGGGCGCGCGGACCATGTGATCGCGGACGAGGCGCAGTTCCTGGCGCCGGAGCAGATCGACCAGCCGGCCCGAGTGGTCGACGACCTCGGCCTCGACGTTCACGCCTTCGGTGTCACCACCGACTTCCGCTCCGAGCTCTTCCCGGCTCGCAGCGCCTCGTGGAGCCGGCGGACCGGCGCCCGAGCCACCCACAATGCCCGCACGCTCGGTGGCGAGATGGTGGTCGAGGGCGCCCAGGTGGTCGTCGGCGACGTCAACCAGTCCGCGGACGAGATCGGCTACGAGGTCCCGTGCCGCCACCACCGGCGCTGTGTGACGGCCGCGACGGCCCGCACGGCGGCCCTCTCCCCAGGACGTCCTGCCGGTGTCGTCCACCTGACGCCCCACGGGTTCACCCGAAAGGTCAGTCGAGCGGGCTGACCACCGAGAACGCCGCGCCCTCCGGGTCCGCGAGCGTGACCATGCGGCCCAGGGCGGTGTTGCACGCCTCGCGCACGACGTGCCCGCCCAGTTCGGTGACCCGCTCGGCCGTGGCGTCGGCGTCCTCGACCTGGAAGTACGTCATCCAGTGCGGCCCCCGGTCACGGGGCAGGCAGTGACCGACGCCGTGGATGCCGGCGACCGGACGGCCCTCGATGTGCAGGGTGACGTAGTCGAAGTCGGGGGAGACGACCGGCTCCTCCTCGTAGCCGAAGACGGTCTGGTAGAACTTGGCGACGCCCGCAGTGTCGTAGGTGAGCAACTCGTTCCAGACCGGGGTGCCGGGGACGCCGGTCAGGCCCGTGCCGAGATGTTCGGCCGCCTGCCAGATGCCGAACACCGCGCCCATCGGGTCGCAGGCGATCGCCAGCCGCCCGGCCTCGGCCGCGTCCAGGGGGCCGACGCCCACCGTTCCGCCGCAGCTCCGTACCGTCTCGGCGGTCGCGTCCACGTCCTCCGACCCCAGGTACGGCGTCCACGCGATCGGCAGATGGCGGTCCAGCGGCAGCTGGCCGATGCCCGCCACCTCGTACCCGTCCAGCAGGGCCCGCACGTAGGGCCCGAGGGGCTGCGGCCCCGGCCGGAACTCCCAGCCGAACAGCGCCTGGTAGAACTCCTGGGTCGCGGCCATCCCGTGCACCATCAGACTCACCCAGCACGGTGTGCCGGGCGCGTGCCTCTCGTGCGTCGTGCCGGTCAGGCCCGCCGACCCCCGTGCCTCGGTCATGGTCACTCTCTCCTCGGCCCCTCGTGGTGGCCGTTCAGCTTCCGCCTGCGTGCACATGTGCCGCGCACGCGCATGTGCACGCTCCGTGCCGATGCTCGCACCGTCGGTCGCACCCCGCGCTGCGGCCGCGCCGCGGCGTGGCGCCCTACGGCCGCAGGATGCCCGATGTCGGGTTTCGTATCCGTTTCGGTGTGATTGCGGCGCGCTGGCCATCGGCTGTACAGCATGTGCCCGACCCCGTACACCGGGTGATCGGACCTGTCCGGCGGAGCAGAGTAGCCGGACCTGGGCGACGCGGCCACCCCGTGCGCAAGGATGGGGGCCATGAAGGCCATCATCTCCGCATCCGAACTCGCGAGCGAGTTGGCAGGACCGCAGCCGCCGACGCTCCTGGACGTCCGCTGGCAACTGACGGCCGCGACGACGGCCGGCGCCGCTCCCTTCGACGGCCGTGCCGCCCATGCGGCCGGTCATATCCCGGGTGCCGTCTTCGTGGACCTGGACGCCGATCTCGCCGGTCCGCCGGGGCCGGCCGGACGGCATCCGCTGCCCGACCCGGAGCACTTCGGCGCGGCCATGCGGGCCGCCGGAGTCTCCTCGGACCGGCCGGTCGTCGTGTACGACGGTGGGCAGGGATGGGCCGCCGCACGCGCATGGTGGATGCTGCGCTTCGCGGGGCACCCGGACGTGCGGGTGCTCGACGGCGGGCTGGCCGCCTGGGACGGGCCGCTGACCTCCGGGGCCGAGGAGCCCGCCGCCGGTGACTTCCGGCCCGTATCGGGCGCGCTGCGGCTCCTGGACGCCGACGGTGCCGCCGCGCTCGCCCGCACGGGGCTGCTCCTGGATGCGCGGGCCGGCGAGCGCTACCGGGGCGAGGTCGAGCCCATCGACCCCGTGGGCGGGCACATCCCGGGTGCGGTGTCGGCACCGACGGCGGAGAACGTGACCGGAACAGGGCACTTCCTGCCCGCCGCCGAACTCGCCGACCGGTTCAAGTCGCTGGGCGCCACGGAGGGCACCGAGGTCGGCGTGTACTGCGGATCGGGCGTCTCCGCCGCCCATCAGGTGCTGGCGCTCGCCATCGCGGGAATCCCGGCCGCGCTCTATGTGGGGTCGTGGTCGGAGTGGTCGGCGGAGGGCAGCCGCCCGGTCGCGGTCGGCCCCGACCCGCAGTGAACACCCTGCAGTGAACATGAGGCCGGGGTCCACACCACGGTGTGGACCCCGGCCTCGTATGTTCCGACTGCTGCTGCTTTTGCCTACTCCTGCTTTTTGCGCCGAGTCCCGAACACGATCTCGTCCCAGCTCGGGACCGCCGCCCTGCGGCCCGGACGGACGCCGTCCGCCTCGGCCTGGCGGTCCGTCGCACCGATCAGCCGGTCGCGGTGGCTGCCGACCGTGCGGGGCATGAGGACGTCCGCATACGCGGAACCTGCGGAGGCCGCGGGAGCGGGAGGCTCCTCCGCCTCGGGTTCCTGGGCGGGCTCCTCCTGCGGTTCCGCGGGCCGCTCGGGCACCACCAGGTCGCCGCGGAAGCTCGGCACCGCCTCCAGAAGACTGGTGAGCGAGTCACGCTCACCGGTGCTCTCCTCCGCGGGCTCCGGCGCCTGTGCGGGCAGGACGGGGCGTTCCGCCTGCCGCTCCAGGACGCGGTCCAGCCTGCCCTCGCGCGGCAGACGTGCGATCCGCGGCACGAAGGGGTAGCTCGGCTCGGGCGCCGCGAGGTCGTCGGACTCGCCGATCAGCATGCGCGCCTCGTCGTCGACGGCCTGGACGAGCCGTCGCGGCGGGTCGTACGTCCAGCTCGCCGAGTGCGGTTCGCCCGCGACCCGGTAGACCAGCAGTACCTCCCAGGTGCCGTCGTCGCGGCGCCAGGAGTCCCACTGGACCGTGTCCTTCTCGGCGCCGCGCAGCAGCAGCCGCTCCTGAACGGCCTCGCCGAGCTGGGGGCCGGTGTTCTCGCCGGGCCGGCGCACAGGTGTCTTGCGCGCCCGCTCGGCCATGAAGGCACGCTCGGCCAGCACGGGCCCCTCGAAGCGGCGTACGCGATCGACGGGGATTCCGGCGAGCTGCGCGACCTCTTCGGCCGATGCGCCGGCACGTATCCGAGCCTGGATGTCTCGAGGGCGGAGATGGCTCTCCACCTCGATCTCGATCTGGCCGAGGCGAGGACGGTCGCCGCGCACGGCGGCGCGGAGCCGTTCGTCGATCGGAAGCGTGTACTCCGTGCTGTCCGCAGCCTTCAGCACCAGCCGTGTGCCGTCATTGGAGACGGCCACGACACGCAGTTCGGGCATGGGGACCTCCCGGGTGGTGCCTGCCGACGTCACGTGCGTCGCTGCTTCCGCTAGTCGAGTGTGGCCTGCCCGGGTGCAGCCTGCCACAACCTTGCCGAGTTGCCCGGCGTGTCGGGCGCGGGCCCTGGATCGCCGTTATGGCACGGTTACCTATTCGCAACGCTAAGTGACCAACTCCGTCACCCTGTGCAACTAGCCCCCTCCCGGCGGTCCAGAAAGGCCCTGGACGCCCTGGCGGGAGACCGGACCCAGGGCTCGCAACAGTACTCCATTCGGACCACGTCCGTGGATCGGCGCGCCGCCCAACTTCTGGCAAGGGGGGCGAGTTGGTCGCCCGATGCGTCGTTTTCGTGACGATGAAACGTGGCGTACTTCACTCAACCACCAGAAATGGAGCGAATGTTGCGGACCTGCCTCCGGTCCCCGTCCTCGTCCTCGTGCGGTCGTACGTCCCCCTTGTCGTGGGCGCCGGATCGCCTCTACGAGCCCAGTACGCGGCGCAGGTAGTCGTTGCCGAAGCGCCGGTCCGGGTCGAGACGGTCCCTCAGGGCGGTGAACTCCCCGAAGCGCGGATAGACCTGGGAGAAGTACTCGGCGTCGCGGGTGTGCACCTTGCCCCAGTGCGGACGCCCCTCGTGGGAGGTGAAGATCCGCTCGGCGGCGGTGAAGTATGCCTGATAAGGCGTACCGCGGAACATGTGTACGGCGACGTACGCGCTGTCCCGGCCGGACGCCGTGGAGAGCGTGATGTCGTCGGCCGGGGCGGTGCGGACCTCGACGGGGAAGCTGATGCGCAGGTTCGACCTGTCGACCATGGCCTTGAGTTCACGCAGCGTCTCCGTCAGGGCCTCGCGTGGGACGGCGTACTCCATCTCGACGAAGCGCACCCGGCGTGGAGACGTGAAGACCTTGTAGGGAATGTCGGTGTACGTGCGGGCCGACAGGGCGCGGCTGGAGATCCGGGCGATCGTCGGGATGGTGGCGGGCACGGCGCGGCCGACCAAGTTGGCCACCTGGAAGACGCCGTTGGAGAGGAACTCGTCCTCGAACCAGCCGCTGAGCTGCCCGACCGGCTTCTCGGGGCCGGCGCTGCGGTTGTTGCGCTTGGTGTTGGTGTTGCCGGTGTGCGGGAACCAGTAGAACTCGAAGTGCTCGTTCTCGGCCCAGTGTTCGTCGAACTCGTCGAGGACCTTCTCGAAGGGCATCGGTTCCTCGCGGGCCGTGAGCAGGAAGACCGGCTCCACCGCGAAGGTGATCGCCGTGACGATCCCCAGGGCGCCGATGCCGATGCGGGCGGCCGCGAAGACGTCCGGGTTCTCCTTCTCGGAGCACGTGAGCACCGAGCCGTCCGCCGTCACCAGTTCAAGGGCCTTGATCTGCGCGGCGATCGAGCCCGAG
Source organism: Streptomyces sp. NPDC001634 (assembly GCF_040298185.1). Lineage (NCBI taxonomy): Bacteria > Bacillati > Actinomycetota > Actinomycetes > Kitasatosporales > Streptomycetaceae > Streptomyces > Streptomyces sp. NPDC001634. The sequence continues at coordinate 19,424 of NZ_JBEOZU010000121.1, forward strand.
TCGCGGCCGGTGCCGTGCGTGCCGGTGCTGGTGGCGCCGGAGACGGTCTGCTCCATGATGTCGCCCATGTTCGTGAGCGACAGTCCCTCGCGCGCGAGCGCGGCATTGAGTCTCTTGAGCGGAGTGCCCGCCTCAACGGTGACCGTGCCGGCCTCACGATCGATCCTGCGTATCCCGGTCAGCAGTTGAGGGCGTATCAGTACACCGTCGGTCGCGGCGGCTGCCGTGAAGGAGTGTCCGGTGCCGACGGCCTTCACCTTCAGGCCGTCCTCGGCCGCCTTCCGTACGGCGGCGGAGAGCTCCTCCACCGAGGCGGGGGTGACCTCCCGTACGGGCCGGGCGGTGACGTTGCCCGCCCAGTTACGCCACGTGCCGCTCTTCCCGCTCACTGTGGTGCTCAACGGACCCTCCCCGCTGCGGAGCCGGCCTGCTCAGCCGGCGATACCCCAGGAAACCGACCGCGACCGCGACGGCCCCGGCCAGCGCCGGAACCCCGTACCCGGCTCCCGCACCGGCGGCGTCGATCACCCGGCCGGCCACGGAGGAGCCGAGCGCGACCCCGACCGCCAGCCCGGTGGACACCCAGGTCATTCCCTCGGTCAGGTGCGCGCGTGGTACGTGCCGTTCGATGAGGGCCATCGTCGTGATCATCGTGGGTGCGATGGACAGGCCCGCAACGAACAGCGCCACGGCCAGAAACAGCAAGTTTCCGACCAGTAGGAGGGGGATCATACTCACGGCCATGGCACATATGCCCAGCAGCCACCTGCGTTCCGGCGCTCCCGTGAAGCGCAGCAGCCCGAAGACGAGGCCCGCGACGCACGAGCCCGCCGCGTACAGCGCCAGGACGACGCTCGCGGCCGCCTTGTGACCCCGCTCGTCGGCGAAGGCGACGGTCACCACGTCGACCGCGCCGAAGATCGTTCCGGTCGCCACGAAGGTGGCCACGAGGACCTGCAGCCCGGGCGAGCGCAGTGCGGAGCCGCCGGTGTGCCGCTCGCGCGGATGCGGTTCGGGCTCGGTGGCGCGCTGGGCCGTCAGCCAGAAGACTCCGGCCGCGAGGAAGCAGCCCGCGAGAAGGGGCCCTGCCTCCGGGAACCAACTCGTGGACAGACCGATGGAGATGATCGGTCCGAAGATGAAGCAGACCTCGTCGACCACCGACTCGAACGAGTACGCGGTGTGCAGCTGCGGGGTGTCCCGGTACAGGGCCGCCCAGCGGGCCCTGATCATCGCGCCGAGGCTCGGCACCGTGCCGATACCCGCGGCGCACCCGAAGAGCACCCAGTCCGGCCGGGCGAGGTGCGCGGCCAGGAGCAGCCCCGTGGCGGCGGTCAGCGCTACGAGCATCGCCGGGCGCAGCACCCGCCGCTGCCCGTGCCGGTCCACCAGGCGTGAGATCTGCGGTCCGATCGCGGCGGCGGACAGGGCGATGGTGGCCGAGAGGGCACCCGCGAGCCCGTAGCGCCCGGTGAGCTGGGAGATCATCGTCACCACGCCGATGCCCATCATCGACAGCGGCATCCGGCCGAGGAAGCCCGCGGCTGAGAACGCCTTGGAGCCGGGCGCGGCGAACAGGGCGCGGTAGGGACTGGGCACGGGGTCTCCGATGCGTCCGGTAAGGTGTGAAGTGCGGTGATGTACCTTACGAGTTAGGCAACCCTAATGTATGCGGTGCGGTGTGTCCGCACCAGTGTTCGGACAGTTGTCGACCGCGGTCCGCGGCCCTGCGTTCGGTGATCCGGCTTCCGGGCCGACCGGCTGATGACGGTTCCTCGAACTTCCGGTCGATCTTGGGTGAACCGTCGTGGGGACGGGCGGGCGGCGAGAGCGCTGTCGGTGGCGGGTGGCAGGATCGTAGACATGCCCGACGCACTTGATGCCAGCCCCTACGACGCCCTGCTGCTCCTCTCGTTCGGAGGCCCGGAGGGCCCGGACGACGTGGTCCCGTTCCTGGAGAACGTGACGCGGGGCCGGGGCATCCCCAAGGAGCGCCTGAAGGAGGTGGGGCAGCACTACTTCCTGTTCGGCGGGGTCAGCCCCATCAACGGCCAGAACCGCGCCCTCCTCGATGCCCTCCGCAAGGACTTCGCCGACCACGGCCTGGGCCTGCCCGTCTACTGGGGCAACCGCAACTGGGCGCCCTATGTGACCGACACGCTGCGCGAGATGGTCACCGACGGCCACCGCCGCATCCTGGTTCTCGCCACCAGCGCCTACGCCTCGTACTCCGGCTGCCGTCAGTACCGCGAGGACCTCGCGGGCGCCCTGGCCGCCCTGGAGGCCGAGGGCCTCGAACTCCCGCGGGTCGACAAGTTGCGGCACTACTTCAACCACCCCGGCTTCGTGGAGCCGATGACCGAGGGCGTCCTGAAGTCCCTCGCCGACCTCCCCGAGGACGTCCGGGACGGCGCCCACATCGCCTTCACCACGCACTCCATCCCGAACACCGCGGCGGACACCTCCGGCCCGGCCGAGGGCCACGGGGACGGCGGGGCGTACGTGAAGCAGCACCTGGACGTGGCGAAGCTGATCGCCGACGCCGTGCGCGAGCGGACCGGCGTGGACCGTCCCTGGCAGCTGGTCTACCAGTCGCGCTCGGGCGCACCGCACATCCCGTGGCTGGAGCCGGACATCTGCGACCACCTCGAGGAGCTGCACGGCGCCGGGGTCCCGGCGGTCGTGATGGCGCCCATCGGGTTCGTCTCGGACCACATGGAGGTCCTGTACGACCTCGACACCGAGGCCAAGGCGAAGGCCGAGGAGCTCGGGCTCCCGGTCCGGCGCTCGGCCACCGTGGGATCCGACCCGCGGTTCGCCGCCGCGATCCGTGACCTGGTCGTCGAGCGCGCGGCTACCGAGCGCGGGCAGCAGGTGACCCCGTGCGCCCTCGGCACGCTGGGCCCGAGCCACAACCTCTGCCCCGTGGGCTGCTGCCCCGCCCGCGCCCCCAAGCCCGCCGCCGCGGGCGCCGACAGTCCCTACGCGTGAGGAGCACCGTGACCGAGCAGTCCGAGCCGTCCGCCCGCCTGAAGGCCGAGCTCCTGGAGATCGCGCTGGAGGCCGCGACCCGCGCGGGCGCCTTCCTGCGCGACGGGCGCCCCGATGACCTCGGGGTGGCCGCCACCAAGTCCAGTGCCATCGACGTCGTCACCGAGATGGACATCGCCGCCGAGAAGCTGATCACGGGGCTGCTGTCAGACCGCCGGCCGGACGACGGCCTCCTCGGCGAGGAGGGGGCCAGCGTCGAGGGCACCAGCGGTGTCGAGTGGGTGATCGACCCGATCGACGGAACCGTCAACTACCTGTACGGGCTGCCCAGCTGGGCGATCTCCATCGCCGCCCGCAAGGACGGGGAGACTCTCGTCGGGGTGGTCCACGCGCCCATGCGCGATGAGATCTTCCGGGCCGTCCTGGGCGAGGGCGCGTTCCTGAACGACCACCCCGTGCGCGTGCGCCCCCCGGCCGAGCTGGGCCTCGCCCTGGTGGGCACCGGCTTCGGCTATCGCGTCGAGCGCAAGGCGCAGCAGGCCGAGGTGGTCCGGCGGCTGATCCCCGAGGTACGGGACATCCGCCGGGGCGGCTCCGCCGCGATCGACCTGTGCGATGTGGCGGCGGGCCGTCTGGACGCGTACTACGAGCGGGGGCTGAACCCCTGGGACTACGCGGCGGGCGACCTGATCGCCCGGGAGGCGGGCGCCCTGACCGGCGGCCGCCCCGGAGAGCCCCTCTCCCCGGCCCTGACGATCGCGGCCCCACCAGGCCTCTTCGAGGCGCTCCAGACCCGCCTGGACGAACTGGGGGCGTGGCACGACTGAGCCGCGCCGCCAGGGCGGGGGCCGGGCCGACAGGTCTTGCGCGCGATCGTCCGCGCCGGAGGGGCTGACGCCCGGGCAGCAGCGGGAGGGGCCCTGGCGGACACTACCGAGGACCGAGCGGCCCGGCCCCGCGCCAGGGGCTTGGCTCCGGGCCTCCGGCCCGGCTCTTCCGCCGGTCCACTGAACGTCCCCTTTTGGCCTACACAGCCTCCCGCCCGCACCCGAGCCGGCGGGCACCCCGGGCGACCGGCGCGTCTGGTGGTGGGGGCCTTCGTGTGGGTGGGGCTGAGCCGACGGATGCCTCGCGCGACCGGCGGCTGAAGGGCTGACGCCCGGGCAGCCGTGGGAGGCCGCCGGGTATGCCGCCGTCGGCCGGGCGGCCTGACCCCGCGCCGTCGGCGGGCCTGGCTGTGCCCGTCCGGGGCGGGCTTTGGTGACGGTCTGCTGGTGGGCTGGGCATTCAGCGCCGACTCGATGTTGCGCGGACGAGGCTGACTGGCGGGCGCCTCGGGTGACTGTCCGGCCGGGCTCCGCCGCCGCTTGACCGCGTGTCTCTGTCCCGGCCGGGGGCCGACGGGCGCTGTCTTCGGCCGGGCGGCCCGGCTGCGCGCCGTCAGTGGGCCTGGCTCCGCGCCGTCGGCGGGCTCGGCTGCGCGCCGTCGGTGGGCTCGGCTGCGCGCCGTCGGCGGGCCTGGCTTCGCCCGTCCGGGGCGGGCTTTGGTGACGGTTTGCTGGTGGCTGGGCATTCAGCGCCGACTCGATGTTGCGCGGACGGGGCTGACTGGCGGGCGCCTCGGGTGACTGTCCGGCCGGGCTCCGCCGNCGCTTGAC
>NZ_JBEOZU010000122.1:0-22263 GCF_040298185.1 Streptomyces sp. NPDC001634
AACGGATACGCCCCCGGCTCACCCAGCTTCCCCGCCGGATCCCAGCCCTCCAGAGCCCCCGGCCCGTACACCGGCTCAATGGGCAGTCCGGACTCAGAGTCACGTGCCATGGGTTCTCCCCGTTCTCGTGTGTCGGTGGTCCATGCCTGTCGCTCCGGTGCGGTCGATGCTAGGGAGACCGCGACGCCGGACCATCCCCTAGCGCCCCCTTCACTCCGGCCCGCGTCCGCGACCCGGCGACGGCCGGTCCCCCACGATGGCCGGGGACGTACATCCGACTCAGGGAGGTCGAGGTCAGTGGGAGTCGTCATCGTGGGCGCAGGGGCCGCCGGGGTGCACAGCGCGGTCGCCCTACGAGAGCGGGGGTACGCCGGGAGCGTGACGCTGATCGGGGGCGAGCCCCACCGGCCCTATGACCGGCCGCCGTTGTCCAAGGCCGTGCTGCGCGGGCAGGGGCGGCCGGACGACGTGGTCTTCGGCATCGACTTCGAAGGGCTCGGTATCCAGGTGGAGTCGGGACGCACGGCCCTGGGTCTGCGTCCGGGCGAACGTCAACTGCTGACCTCCCGGGGCGATCTGACGTACGAGACGCTGGTGCTGGCGACCGGCGCCGACCCCGTACGGCTGCCGGGCGACGGCACACATGTGCTACGTACCCTCGGCGACGCCGAACGGCTGCGCGGAGTGCTGGACGAGCGGCGGGACGTGGTGGTCGTCGGAGCCGGCTGGATCGGCGCCGAGTTCACCACGGCGGCCCGTGAGGCGGGATGCCGGGTCACCGTGATCGAAGCCGCCGGGGCGCCGCTGGCCGGAGCACTGCCGGCCGAGGTGACCGCCCCGATGGCCGCGTGGTACGAGCGGGCGGGCGCCTTGCTGCGCACCGGGACGAAGGTCGCCGCCGTCGATGCGGGCGGGGTGTCCCTGTCGGACGGGACCCGGGTGCGGGCGGATGCCGTTGTCGTCGGGGTGGGCGCGCGGCCTGCCACCGGGTGGCTGGCCGGGTCCGGGATCGCGCTGGGCGCCCGTGGCGACGTACTGGCCGACGAACACCTACGGGCGTCGGTACCGGGCGTGTACGCCGTCGGTGACTGCGCCTCCTTCCCCTCGGGGCGGTACGGGGCGCGCCTGCTGGTGCACCACTGGGACAACGCGCTGCTGGGTGCCAAGGCGGTCGCGGCGCACATCACGGGCGGCGGGGACGCGGCGGCGTACGACCCCGTGCCCTACTTCTGGTCCGAGCAGTTCGGGCACTTCGTGCAGTACGCAGGTCATCACTCCGCAGACGACACGGCGATGTGGCGCGGGGCTCCGGACAGCGCGGACGGCTGGAGTGTGTGCTGGCTGCGCGATGACCGCCTGGTGGCCGTCCTCACCGTGGACCGGTCGCGCGACCTCGCACAGGGCAGACGGCTGATCACCTCCGGGGCGGCGGTCGACCTGGAGCGGGTCGCGGCAGCGGACTTGCCGTTGAAGGCGGCGGTGCGCGCGGGAGTGGCGACGGGGGCGCGCTAGGCCTCGTCAGGTGCCGGTCGCCGCGTCAGGGCCCTATCACGGCCGTATCAGGGGCGCGTTCGCCCTCCCCGAGCTCCGGGTCTCGCGCGCGGGGAGGGCCACTTCGCGCCTCAACTCCCGTCGGGTGAACCGAATTGGGTCCCTGGGACATCAAATACCAGTCGACCGGTTTTACAATGGGAGGAGGGGGACATCAGGACCAGGCGGAGACACGCGAGCGAGGGAGAACTCGGATGGTCAAGCAGGAGCGTGCCGAGCGCACACTGCGGCGGATCATCTCGGCGGCCGCGGACCGGTTCGAGCAGAACGGCTACAACGGGACGAGCCTCGACGACATCACACGCGCCGCGGGCGTCTCCAAGGGGGCGTTCTACTTCCACTTCGCGTCGAAGAAGCAGGTCGCCGATGCCGTCACGGAGCACTCGCACGGACTCCTCGAGGACCTCATCGACACCTCCCTGAGCCTGGACAACTCCGCGCTGCAGCAGCTGATCGACCTCACCCATCGGCTCAACCGGCTGCTGCGCACCGAGCCCACCGTGCGGACCGCGCTGCGTTTCCACCGGGAGTGGCCCGACCTGGAGCCGGACCTCGACCACTACGCCATGTGGTACCGGGCCATCGAGCAGTTGCTCGACGATGCCGCCAAGCGGCGGGAGTTGCGGGACGACGTTCCCGCCGGGGCGGCCCAGGCCCTCGCCATGGTCACGCTGTTCTCGGTCGAGTCACTCGTGCTGCGCCGCCTGACGGACGAGGAGACGACACGACGGGTCACCGATCTGTGGAACGTCCTGCTCGCCGCGTTCGCCCACGGCGAGCAGACCCACACCTTCCGCACCGACGCACCGGAACCGTGCGAAGTGGGGTGACACGAAGGCCCGGAATGACGTCCCCGCCCGGCTAGCCGGCGGGGACGGCCTCACGCTCGGCGAACTGGGCGCTGCCCTCCGGACGGAAGCGGGCGAGCCGACGCGGTGGCACGATGCCGGGCAGCAGCATCTCCCACATCAGGGTCGTCCGCTCGTCCAAGTCCCGTCGTCCGGTGAGCACTTGGGAGCTGAGCTGCAGTCCGGTCCAGGAGCCGACGAGCAGCCCCGCCACCTGCTTGCAGTCGACCTCCGGCTTCACGTCCCCCCGCTCCTGCGCCTGGGACAGACACTCCTGGAAGAGATCGATCCACTTCGTGTACGGCTCACTGACGATGCCCGTCTTGGAGCTCTGGTCGATCACGAGGCGGATACCGGCGCGTACCCGTACGTCCTCCACCAGCCGCCTGGCCATCACATGCAGGAAGTCGATGATGGACTGCACCCCCGGCCGGTCCATGCCCGCCACCGGGTCCCAGACGGAGAACTGCTCGTCGATCAGGGCCTGGGCCAGCTCCTCCTTCGAGGTGAAGTGGAAGTACAGGGCACCCTTCGTCACCCCGGCCTCTTTGACGATGTCACCGAGGGTCGTTCCGTGGTAGCCCTCTGCGTCGAAGGCGCGAGCCGCCCCGTCGAGGATGGCCGCCCGGGTGACCTCCGCGCGTTCCTGCCTGGCCATGCATCCAACCCCTTCACTCCGTAGCGGGAGCCGTCTCCGCGCCGGCCCCTCAGGGGGCGCCGCAGCATGGCTCACGACAACATTTTGCCTCTCCCACTCACAAAAAACCAACTAACTGGTACTGTTTTCAGCGGCGCTCCACCGCCCCTCTAGTTCGTTCAGCTCGACGTTCGTCCTGCTCAAACACGTTCTCAGGAGGCCTTGATGCGCGTTTCCCCGCTGCTCGACCAGGCGGAAGCCACCGCGTTCGAAGCACCCGAACTCTTCCTGCAGTCCGTTCCCCGCGCACTCGTCCACCGCGCCGCCGTCTCGGAGGTGCTCGTCACCGGATTACAGCGCGTGAGTGACGACCACTTCCGTGTGGGCGTCCAGTGGCCCCGCAGCCACTCCTACTACGGCCGGGTCGCCGGCCGCTGGCACGACCCGATGCTGCTTGGCGAATCGATTCGGCAGGCCCTGCTCATCATCTCCCACCAGGCCTACGGAGTACCCCTCGGCCACAAGTTCCTCTCCAGCAGCCTCACTTACGGCATCGAGCCGGACGGCGCCCGGCTCACCGAACGCCCCGCCCACATCCTGCTGGACGTGCGGTGCGGCAACATCAAGCGGCGCGGCCGGACGATCGCCGCGGTCGACCTCGACGTCGACTGCCGCCGCGACGGCATACTCATAGGCTCCGGCGGGATATCGGCGCAATGCGTGCCCGAGACCTCCTACCGGCGCCTGCGCGGCGACCGGGCCGACAACGTCCCCGGGCTGCCGATGCCCGACGCAGTGACCCCTCAACTGGTGGGCCGCACCTCGGTGTTCGACGTGGTCCTCGGGGACACCAACATCGACCGCGTGTGGACCCTGCGCTACGACCGCGACCACCCCGTTCTCTTCGACCACCCCGTCGACCACGTGCCCGGCATGGTCCTGATGGAGGCCGCCCGCCAGGCCTCGCTCGCCGCGCTCGACCGGCCGGACGGTCTCATCGTCTCGTGCGACTCCGCCTATGCGAAGTACGTGGAGTTCGACAGCGCGTGCCTGGTGACGGCCACACCGAGGCCGGCCACGGACGGCGGCCCCCGCAGCGTCTCGGTGAGCTTCAACCAGGGCGGCGCCACGGTCGCCACGTGCGAGGTGCGGATCCTTGCCGTCTGAGTCCTCCAAAGGTGACGCGATCCTGGTCGTGGGGGGTACGGGGTTCATCGGCAGCACGGTCGTACGAGAACTGCTGATACCTCCTCATGTGGGGGCACCGGTACCGGACCTGCGCGTACTGTCGCGTCGGCCGCTGCCCGAGTGGATGACGTCGGCGGGTGCGCGGAGGATACCCGGCGACCTCATGGCTCCGGACAGTCTGCGCGGCTGCGGCGAGGGCGTGGGCACGGTGCTCCACCTGGCCAGTTACGTCGGCCGGGACCCGGCCCTGTGCGAGTCCGTCAACGCGGCCGGCACCCGCGCCCTGGTGAAGGCGGCCCGCTCGGCACGTTTCCTCTATGTCTCGACAGCCTCGGTGTACGGCACCGGGCCGCACCGGGGCGTCAAGGAGGGCAGGCTGACGCCGGCACCGGCCTCGGTGGCGAGCGCGTCACGGCTGCGGGCCGAGGAGGCGGTGCTCGCGCACAGCGGTGTCGTACTGCGCCCGAACCTCGTCTATGGGCCCGGCGACCGCTGGTTCCTGCCCCTGCTCCTGCGGCTGTTGCGCAAGGTGCCGGTGTGGGCGGAGGGCGGCAGGGCGCGCAGCTCGCTCATCAGCGTCCAGGAACTCGCGCGTGTGATCGGGGAGTTCGCGCGGCACCGGTGGACCGACGCCGACCGGGGCACCGTCTATCACGTCAACCATCCCCGTCCGGTGACGGTGCGCTCCGTGGCCACGCAGGTGTGCCGTGGGCTCGATGTGCCGCTGCCGGCCAGCGATCTGCCGCGGCCCGCGCACTGGGAGCTGTCGTCGCGTGTGCTTCCGGAGTTGACACACCATCAGCATGCGCTGCTGACCGATGACCACTACTACGAGAGCGGGCGGGTGTGGGAGCGCCTGGGCATCACGCCCGGTCCCGGCTTCGCGGCCGGTCTGGTGACGGCGCTGCCCTGGTACCGGCAGCAGCTCGCCAGGCCGCGCGTCGCCTGACGCCACGGGCCCCACGGGCGGGGCGGACCGCACAGGAGGTCCGCCCCGCCCCGTCATGCTTCCTGCCCGACGACCACCTCGACCACGCTCGTCGACAGTTCGACCGGCAGGTCCTTGCGGCAGCGCACGCCCAGCTTCCGGTAGACGCGGGTGAGGTGCTGCTCGACCGTGCTCGGCGTGATGAACAGCTTGGCCGCGATCTCCCGGTTGGTGTAGCCGCCGACGGCGAGCGCGGCGACCCGGCGCTCGGAGCCGGTGAGCAGTGCGCCGTCGCCGGCGGGAGCGCCGGGCGTGGCCGACGGGTCCTCGGGGTCGTCGGGGAAGGACAGGAGCCCCTCGCTGAGCGGGGCCGCTCCGCACAGGGCGACCAGATGGCGGGCGCGGCGGATGTGCGTCCTGGCCCGGCGGTTGTCGCCCAGCTCGTGGTACGCCTCGCCCAGATCGGCGAGGATACGTATCTGCTCGTAGCGGTCACCGCACCGCTCGTACAGGTCCAGCGCCTCGGACAGCATCTGGGGCCGGCGCGCGACGGGACCGCCGACGGCGAGGACCCGCAGGGCCGCGGCCCGGGCGCGGGCACCGTTGGTGCCGGGCCTGCCGAGCTGGTCGTAGGCCAGGCGTGCGGCCTGCTCGCGGTTGCCGAGCTCCAGCCAGGCCTCGGCCGCGCTGGTGCGCCACGGCACGATTCCGGGGACGTCGATCCCCCAGGCCCGCATCCGGTCCCCGCAGGCCAGGAAGTCCGCGAGGGCGGCGTGGTGGTGGCCGGTGGCCAGGTGGTACTGGCCGCGTGCGTGCAGATAGTGGAGTCCGTAGCGGGTGTCGAACATGGGCTTGGGGACGGCACGCGTCAGATGCGCGCCCGCCTCGTCGTAGTGGCCCATGCGCACCGTGGCCAGCACCAGGCTGCCGAGGGGTGCGCCGACGGCGACGCCCCACGCGTTGGGGCTGATGTGGTTGAGCGCCTGGTGGGCGTGTTCGACGGCTGCGGTCAGATCGCCGAGGCGCAGCGCGGCCTCGGCGCGGGTGGCCGAGAGCAGGCCCGTCCAGGTCGGCGAGTACGGGGTGTGGCCCTCCTGCAACAGCCGGTCGCTCCAGGCCGTTACGTCCGGGGAGTCGGTGCACAGCAGCACGCCGAGCGCGAGCAGCGCGGGCTCCTCCGGCCAGGCGATGTCGTAGGTGGGGCCCCGGTCCTTGAGCACCTGGTACGCCTGGTCGACCGCTTCGTGGGCACGGCCGTTGACCAGGGCGTCGGCGAGGACTGCCACGGGGCGGCGCAAAGGAGCCGTGCGCGGTCGGCCGGGGTGCTGTCGCTGCTCGGCGCCGGCGGCCGGCCGGTGGGTGCGGCGGGCGAGGGTGGGGTGCGTCCACGCCAGCCACTTCTCGGTGTCCTCCAGCAGCGCGGCGACCTCGCTGTGCGGTTCGAGGTGCGTCTCGCGCAGCCGGTCCAGGAGTTCGCCCGCCTCCGCCGACCTTCCCTGCCACAGAAGTTGGCGTACGAGGTCGAGGGTGTGGGCGGGGTCGAGGTCTCCGGAGCGGGCCGCGGCGGTGAGGGCGGTCAGATGGTGCTCGGCGGTCGCCGGATCGAACAGCCGGCGCACCTGGACGAGACGGGACTCGATCGCGGCGTGCACGACGTCGCTGCCGGCACGGGCGCGCAGCGCGGCTTCGAGTGCGGCGACCGCCCGGTGGGTCCGGCCCGCGAGCAGTTCCTGCTCGGCCGCCTCGAGCAGGACGTCCACGCTCCAGTCACCGCTGGGGGCGTCGACCTTGGTGAGCAGGAGGGCGATGTCCTGTGCGGGGCAGCCCTGTTCGTACAGCAGCTCGGCGGCCGCAAGGCGCAGGGCGGTGCGCTCGGGGGCGGGCAGGTCGTCGAGGATGGCCTGCCGGGCGATGCCGTGCCGCAGGACGAGGCCGTCGACCAGGCCAACGGATTCGAGGGTGCGCAGGGCGGACTCGACCACGCCGTGGTCGACGCCCGCGAGACGGGCGAGCCGGTCGGGTGCCTCGGCGCTGCCGAGCACGGTGAGGGCGCGAGCGACCGCGGCCACCGGTTCGTCCAGGCGCCCGAGCTGGCGCAGCACGGCGCGACCATAGCCTTCCGTGCGCACACCGCCGCCGGCTTCGTGGTCGTCGAGGAGAGCCCGCAGCAACAGGAGGCTGCCTCCGCTGACGGCGTGGAACTCGGGGGCGAGCCGCTCGGCGTCACTCTGGTCCAGGCGCCCGGCGAGCAGCGCCGCGACCTGGCTCTCGGTCAGGGGTTCCAGCGGGACACGGCGGGTGTGCGGCTGATCGAGCAGCTCGGTGCGGAAGTGCGAGCGTCCGGCCTGGGCCACCGTGTCGTCGGTGAGGACGATCATCACGCGGGCGGAGCCGGTCCTGCGGACGAGGTAGAGCAGGCAGTCCAGGGAGTGGGGATCGGCATGCCGGATGCTGTCGATACCGATGAACACCAAAGAGCTCTCGGCGAGTTCGAGGAAAGCAGCGGCCACTTCGTTGAGCAGCAGGGCGCGTTCGGGGCCGATGGGCACGGCGGCAGCGGCGGTGGCCGCGCCGTCGGCGGTGTCCGCGGCCGCGGCCTCGGCGCTCAGCCGCCGGTACAGCTCCTCGAGCCGCCCGATGGGTCCCTCGGCAGCCGGCACGGAGTACAGGAGCTGGCCCAGGACGCCGTACGGCAGGGCGCTTTCGGCCCGGGAGCAGCCGGCGCGCAGGACGACGCCACCGCACCGCCGGGCGTGCTCGGCGGCCCGGTGCAGCAGTTCGGTCTTTCCGCTGCCGCCGGGGCCGTCGAGCAGTGCGACGGCGCCTTTTCCGGCGCCGCATTCCATGAGTATCTGTTTCAGGCTTATTTCCTGCTCGGCGCGTTCGACCAGTTCCACTGGTCACCTCCCGTACGAACGGTTTCTTGAGGAGTCCGACCCGGTGAAGCTAGCAACCCCTCAGGGGACCCGGGTTTCTCCGCGCTCACCGGATGGCAACTGGGCGCCCATCCGGGTGGTCACGGGGATGCGGTGAGTGCGGAACTAACCATTCCGAAGCTTGACGAGACAACTACTACAACATGCGAGGCGACGTCAGGTCCTCCAATCACCCTGCCCCACCTGCAACTTCGCTGGATCTCGACGATCCTTCAGAGGATCAAGGCCAGACCATTTGACAAACGGGTCGATTGGTTTGTTTACTGTAGGGGTACCTCGTGGAAGCGGCTGTCCGCTTCGACTTCGACTGGGGGTGAGCCGGCATGCGATTCAATCTGCTCGGCCCGTTAGAAGCGTTTTCCGACGACAGTCCGGTGGGCCTTGGCGGATTCAATCAACGGGCCACCGCCGGATTTCTATTGCTGCACGCCAACGAAGTCGTCCCGACCAGTAAATTGATGCACGCACTGTGGGGATACGACACTCCGGCGACATCGCGGAAAATGGTGCAGAACGCCGTGTCCGGGCTACGGAAGATCATCGACCGGCACACGCTGCCCGCGGGGGCCGTCACGCTGACGACCACCGCACCGGGCTACCGCCTCACGGTCGCCGACGCCAGCCTCGACCTGTTTCACTTCCAACGCCTGGTGGATCTTGGGCGGGCCGAACTCGCCTCCGGCGAGAGGGATTCGGGGCTCGGCAAGCTGCGTTCGGCGCTCGCGCTGTGGCGCGGGCCCGCTCTCTCCGACCTGACCGAGGCCGGCATCGCCTGGCCGGAGCTCAACGCCATTGCGGGCCTGCGGATGTCTGTTTTCGAGGACTACGCGCAGGAAGCCCTCAACCGGGGGCAGCACCACGAAGTCCTCGGCGAACTCGAGCAGATGGCCACGGCGGAGCCCACCGGGGAGCGGATGTGCGGGCTGCTGATGGTCGCGCTCTACCGCTGCGGGCGCCAGCACGACGCCCTCGCCGCCTATCAGCGCACCCGGGCCGCCCTGCTCGACAACTTCGGGCTCGATCCCGGCCACGAGCTGCGCGCCCTTGAGGTGGCGATACTCAACCACGACCCGTCACTGGCCCTCACCACCACGCCCCGCTGGCGCCACACGGTCCCCCGTTCCGTCGGCGTGGGCCGCTGCGAACGCCGCGCCATCGGCGCAAGCGGGTCGGCACGACGCGCCCAGGCGCTGGTGCACCGGCGGAGGCATCCGTAAGGGGTACGGGCGGGCACATCTGCCGACGGGTCCGGCACCCGCAGGGGCCGGCCCACGGCGCCCGGCCGGGCGCGTCAGGAACCCGCAGCCGCTGCCGCGAGCTCATGGAAAAAACGCGCGCGTCGCGCTTCCGTCGGCGACCCCCAAGCGCACGGACCTGCCGATCGCTTACCCGCAACCACCGTGGCGCCCTGCGCCCCTGCAGGCATCGCACAGCGTGGGCACCCGTCCCGTCCCCGCGAGGCCGCGGCTCAGTTCGGCTGCGGTGCCCGGTCGGTCAGGCCCACGCCCCGGGCCAGCAGGACCGCACCGTCCAGTGATGACAGGGCGCCCTGGGCAGCAGGGCGCAGGCAGGGGGTAGGGCCCGTGGGGCGGTGCAGGGTCATGAAGTGGTGAGTGACCTCTTCCACGTAGCCGGGGAGGGAGGTCGCGAAGCCGCCGCCCACCGTGATGACATCGGGGTGGACGAGTTCCGCCAGGGACATCGCGGCCGCCGAGAGGGCCGCCACCCCCGTCATGACCACCTCGGCCGCCCAGGCCTCCCGCGCCGTCCAGGCCTGCCGCAGTTCGGTGAACTCGACCTCGCGGCCGAGGATACGGGCGGCGTGGCGCAGTGCCGCGCGGCCCGAGGCGAGGGACTGTACGCAGCCCCGGCGACCGCAGTCGCACAATGCGCCCTCGCGGTGGTCGACGATGACATGGCCGACCTCGCACGAGCCGCGCGCCGTTCCCGGGCGCATCACGCCGTCCAGGATCACACCGCCGCCGATGCCCGTGCCCACGCCGAAGTGCACCAGATCGCGGCAGCCCGCCACCCGCGCCTCGGCGAGGGCGGCCAGGTCCCCGTCGTCGGCGACGCGTACGTCCGCACCGGGCAGCCACGCCGCCAACTTCCCCCCTATGTCCAGGCCTTGCCAGGACGGCCGGTTGGGCCAGCCGAGCACGCTGCCGTCGGGGGCGAGGGCGGCGGGCAGGGCCACGCCGACCGCGGTCACCGGGTCGCCGGGCGGACGGCGCAGCGCGGCGATGCCCGCCGCCAGCGCCTCCATGTCGGCCGCCACTCCCCCTTCGCGCGGCCACGCGAAGACGGTCTGCTGCGGCCGCGCGCCCGCGGCAGCGCCACTGCGCTCCAGACGCAGCGCCACTTTTGTGCCGCCCACGTCGATACCCAGACGACTCACGGTTTCCCTCCCGCCTTTCGATTCGTCGCGCGTCTTTTCCGCCTGCTTTTGCCACCCGCCTTTTCCGCCCTGCCTTTTCTAGCGGGACATGTGCGGCGTCAGAACGTCACGCAACAGGCCCGTCACCGCGCTTCGGTGATCGGCCAGATAGAAATGGCCGCCGTCGAACACATGCAGGGAGAAATCACCCTCGGTATGGCGGCGCCACTGCCCGACCTCGCTCACGGTCACCCTCGGGTCCGCCGTTCCGACCAGTGCCGTAATGGGGGTCGGCAAGGGCTCCGTACGTGTGCAGCGATAAGAGGCGACCGCCCTGAAGTCGCTGCGCAGGACCGGCAGGGTGAGCCGTATCAGTTCCTCGTCCAGGGCGAGCGCGTCGTCGCTGCCGCCCAGGACGCGCACCTCTTCCAGGAGCGCGTCGTCGTCGAGTTCGTGGAAGCCGTCCGCACGGACGACGGAGGGGGCGCGGCGCGCCGAGACGATCAGGGCCGAGGCGGGCGAGCCTTCCTCCTTCAGCCGCTGGGCGACTTCGTAGGCGACGGTGGCGCCCATGCTGTGCCCGAACAGTGCGATGGGGCCGACCCACGGCAGCAGGGCCCGGGTGATCCGGTCGGCCAGCTCGCCCACGTCCTCGACCAGGGCCTCGTGCCGCCGGTCCTGACGGCCCGGGTACTGCACGGCGAGCACCTCGACGTCGTCGCCGAGTGCGGCCGACAGCGGGTGGAAGTAGCTGGCCGAGCCGCCGGCGTGCGGCAGGGCGACCAGGGTGATACGGCGCTCCGGCTTGGGGTGGTAGCGCCGTATCCACTGCTGGGAACACATGACGGTGGCCTTCATGGGGGCTCCTGTGATGCGGGACGGGGCGGCACCCGCGCTACGCGGTGGCGGCGAGGGCCGGGGCGGCGGGCTGCGCGCTGCCGGTGATGGTGAGCAGGGCACGGGCACCGAGCCGGTAGCCGAGCGAGCCGAGGCCGACCACCACGCCCGAGGCGAGCGGCGCGATGATCGACTCGTGGCGCCACTGCTCGCGGGCCCAGACGTTCGAGAGATGGACCTCGACCCAGGGGCGCGGATAGTTCGCGAGAGCGTCGCGCAGGCTCCAGCCCGCGACCATGAGCGCGCCGGGGTTCACGATGGCCCCGACCGTGCCGTAGTTCGCGTGCACGGCACGGACCAGATCCCCCTCGGAGTCGCTCTGGAACGAGATGACCTTCCAGCCCATCCCGGCGACCTCCTCGCCCACCGCCCGCTCGATGTCGGCCAGCGTGTCGGTGCCGTACACCTCGGGCTCACGTTGCCCGAGGATGCCGAGGTTGGGACCGTTCAGCAGGAGTATCGCGCTCATGACTCACCTCACAACAGCGGTTCGGGAACTGATACTTCGTCGTCGACCCATTCGCGCTCCATTGTTTCTCGCTTTTTGAGGTCGTGGCGGCCGTCGGGCGATCGGCTTGCAGATGAGGGGTGCGGAACCCCGAACTCAGGGGGGTTTTCGGGGACCCGGTAGGGGATGGGAACGGATGCCATACGCGCGGTAGCGTGATATTCCCCGCCGCCGATTCTCGGTTTCCCGGGGTGAGTTCGTCCTTCAGTGGATATCCCAGCGGATATCTCCGCGTTCCCCAGAACAGGAATGGATCGTCATGAATGATCAGGCGCAATTGCTCGCGGACCTTCCGGTGTGGCCGCGGTACGGCGACGAGGAGCGCGCCGGTCTGCTCCGCGCCCTGGAGCAGGGTCAGTGGTGGCGCATGGGAGGCAGCGAAGTCGACTCGTTCGAGCGGGAGTTCGCCGACCGGCACGGGGCCCCGTATGCGCTGGCGGTGACGAACGGCACCCATGCCCTGGAGCTCGCCCTGCAGGTCATCGGTGTGCGCGAGGGCAGCGAGGTCATCGTCCCCGCCTTCACCTTCATCTCCTCCTCACAGGCCGCCCAGCGCCTGGGCGCCGTCGCCATACCGGTCGACGTCGACCCGGACACGTACTGCCTCGACCCCGAGGCGACCGCGGCCGCGGTCACCGAGCGGACCAGCGCCATCATGCCCGTACACATGGCGGGCCACTTCGCGGACATGGACGCGCTCGGCAAGCTGTCCGCCGACACCGGGGTGCCGCTGGTCCAGGACGCCGCGCACGCCCACGGCGCCGAGTGGCTCGGCCGCAAGGCCGGCGAGCTGGGGTCGGTGGCCGCGTTCAGCTTCCAGAACGGCAAACTGATGACGGCCGGCGAGGGCGGCCTGGTCACCTTCCCCGACGAGGCGTCGTACCAGGAGGGCTTCCTCCGGCACAGTTGCGGCCGGCCGCGCACCGACCGCAAGTACTACCACCAGACGTCGGGCTCCAACTTCCGTATGAACGAGTTCTCGGCGGCAGTCCTCCGGGCCCAGCTGGGCCGGCTCGACGAACAGATCGCCACCCGCGAGGAGCGCGCCCCGCTGCTGGCCTCCCTGCTCGGCCGCATCCCGGGCGTGGTCCCCCAGAGCCGTGACGAGCGGGTCACGGCCCACCCGCACTACATGCAGATGTTCCGGATCCCGGGCATCACCGAGGAGGGCCGCAACGCGCTCGTGGACCGGCTCGTGGACCGGGGGGTGCCGGCGTTCGTCGCGTTCCGCGCAATCTACCGCTCCGACGGTTTCTGGGAGTACGCGCCGCCCGCCGCGACCGTCGACGAGCTGGCCGCCCGGTGCCCGGTGACCGAGGCCATCAACGCCGACTGCGTCTGGCTGCACCACCGCACCCTGCTCGGCACCGAGGAGCAGATGCACGCCGTCGCCGAGGTCGTGGTCGAAGAGGTCGCGCGGGCATGAACACACGGGTGAGCGCACGAGGACCGGGCGACGCCCCGGTCCGTACGAGCGTGGTGGGTCTGGGGTGGGCGGCGAAGTCCATCTGGCTTCCGCGACTGCGCCAGCACCCCTCCTTCACCGTGTCGTCCGTGGTGGACCCGAACCCGGCGGCCCGCGCGGAAATCCCGCAGGACCGCACCGGAACCCAACTCCTCTCCGATGTCGCGGAGTTGAGCGCCGACGAGGTCGACCTGGCGATCGTCGCCGTACCGAACCATCTGCACTCGGCCGTCGCGTGCCGCATCCTGCGCATGGGCATCCCCGTGTTCCTGGAGAAGCCCGTCTGCCTCAACTCGGCGGAGGCGGAGCAGCTCGCCGCCGCCGAACGCGCGGGCGGTGCCGTACTGCTCGCGGGCAGCGCGGCCCGCTACCGCGCCGATGTGGGCGCCCTGCGCGAGGTCATCGCGCGGGATCTGGGGGAGCTCAGGCACATCGAGCTGTCCTGGGTGCGGGCGCGGGGTGTGCCGAGCGCGGGCGGGTGGTTCACCCAGCGGCAGTTCGCGGGCGGCGGTGCCCTCGTCGACCTGGGCTGGCACCTGCTCGACACCGTCGGGCCGATGCTGGGTCCCGTCGGGTTCGACCAGGCGGTGGGCACGGTGTCCGACGACTTCGTCAACGACCGGTCGTCCGGGGCCGCCTGGCGTGACGACGCGCCGCAGCCCGCGGAGTCCGAGGGCGATGTGGAGGACACGGCACGCGGCTTCCTGGTGACCGAGGACGGGGTGTCGGTGGCGATCCGGGCGAGCTGGGCCTCGCACGAGCCGTACGACACCACCCGTATCCGGGTCGACGGCAGCGCCGGCAGCGCGACGCTGCACTGCACGTTCGGGTTCAGCCCGAACCGGCGCAAGGGGTCGTCCCTGGTGAGCGTGCGGGACGGGACGGAGACGGCAATCCCCCTGCCCGAGGAGGAGATCGGCGCCGAGTACCTGCGTCAGCTCGACGAGCTGCCGGCGCTGCTCGCGGACCCTGCGTCCCAGGGGCGGACCATCGAGGAGGTCCGCCGCACCATCGCGGTGATCGAGCGCATCTACCGCTCGGCCCGGCGGGCACGGATCGGGGCGCGCTCCACAAGGGCGGCCCGGGTGGTGCCCCGTTCGACGCTACTCAACTCGGAGAGGCTGCGGCATGGTTGACAGGCTTGACAGGCAAGGCAGGTACGGCGGGTATACGGAGGCCCGCGACGTCCGGGCCGTCGTCTTCGACCTCGACGGGGTCCTCGTCGACAGCTTCGAGGTGATGCGGGAGGCCTTCAGCATCGCCTACGACGAGGTCGTGGGGGGCGGGGAGGCGCCGTTCGCCGAGTACAACCGGCACCTGGGGAGGTACTTCCCCGACATCATGCGGATCATGGGGCTGCCGCCGGAGATGGAGGAGCCCTTCGTACGGGAGAGCCACCGGCTCGCGCCGCAGGTGCAGGTGTTCCCCGGCGTCCCGGAGCTGCTGCGGGAACTGCACCGGCGCGGTGTGCCGATGGCCGTGGCCACGGGCAAGGCCGGGGAGCGGGCGCGGGCGCTGCTCGGCCGGCTCGGGCTCGTCGACCTGTTCGACATCGTGATCGGGTCGGACGAGGTCGCCCGGCCGAAACCCGCACCGGACATGGTGTCCCTCGCGGTCTCCGTGCTCGGGGCCCGCGCCGGCCACACGGTGATGGTCGGGGACGCCGTCACCGATCTGCACAGCGCCCGCGGGGCGGGGGTCGTGGCGGCCGCCGCGCTGTGGGCGGGCGTCGAGTCCGAGCCACTGCTGCGCGAGGCACCGGACGTGGTCCTGCACAGCCCCGTCGAACTACTGGAGCTCATCACCACGCCGGCACCGGCCGCGGCCCCGTAGCGGCCGATCCACACATCACAAGGCCCGGACGACGACGTCCGGGCCTTGTGATGTGCTGACGGATCAGCGGGACAGCGGCATCCCGGTGAGGCCCGAGGACAGCGACGTCGCGGACGGATCGGACGGCAACGGCGCCGCGGAGACCTCGCGGTCCGGTCCGGGGCCGGCGGCAGCACCGCCGAGAGCTCCGCCACCGGTTCCGCGGACCGCGGCACCGCGGCACCGCGGCCAACCCCTCCCCTGCCCCGGGACGGCGACATCGCGGGCAGCTCCGCCACCGGCTGCCGGGACGGCGGCACCGTGAAGGGCCCCGCCACCAGCCCCGCGCACCGCGGCACCGCGGCCAACCCCTCCCCTGCCCCGGGACGGCGACATCGCGGGCAGCTCCGCCACCAGCTGCCGGGACGGCGGCACCGTGAAGGGCCCCGCCACCAGCCCCGCGCACCGCGGCACCATGGAATGCCCCGCCACCAGCTGCCGGGACGGCGGCATCGCGGAGGCCCCCGCCACCGACCCCAAGGCGACCGCTACCCGGCCGCCCCCGCCACCGACCCCCGAGACCGCGGCACCGCGGAGGCCCCCGCCGCCGGGTCCGTGGGCCGCGGCATCGCGGACAGTTGCGCGCGTACCGTCGGCTCCGGTACGTCCGGGACCAGTTCGGGGCCGTCGGTGCCGTCCAGGACGAACGTCAGGCCGTGGCCCTCGGCCTTCTTGTCGCGGTGCATGTAGTGCACGAGCGCGTCGTGGTCGACCCCGGCGGGAAGCGCTGTCGGCAGGCCGTACGACGCCACCACCTCGTGGTGTTCCGCCACCCGGGCCGGGGGTATCCGGCCCAGCGCACCGGCCAGCCGGCCGGCGAAGACGGTGCCGATGGCCACCGCCTCGCCGTGCCGCAGCGCATACGACGTCGCCCGTTCCAGCGCATGCCCCAGCGTGTGGCCGTAGTTGAGGATGTGCCGCAGGCCCTGGTCGCGTTCGTCGCGGGAGACCACGGACGCCTTGAGCGCGACGCTCCTGGCGATCTGCTGCTCCAGCGGCAGGGCACCCAGGCCCTCGGCGCCGATGAAGTGGCAGCGCGCCAGCTCCCCGTATCCGTTGACGCGTTCGCGCGGAGGCAGCGTGGCGAGGAAGTCCGTGTCGCACAGCACCGCACGCGGCTGCCAGTACGCGCCGACCAGGTTCTTGCCCTCGGGCAGGTTCACCCCCGTCTTGCCGCCGATGCTCGCGTCGACCTGGGCGAGCAGCGACGTCGGCAGATGGATGACGGGCGTACCCCGGTGGTAGAGGGCCGCGGCGAGGCCGACGGTGTCGGTCGTCGTACCGCCACCGCAGGAGATCACCACGTCGGAGCGGGTGAGGCCGAACCGGGCGAAGCGTTCGCACAGTCCGGCAACGGTCGCGAGGTTCTTGTTCTCCTCGCCGTCCTGCGCCGCGAGCCACAGCGTGTCCACGCCGAGCGGCGGCAGCGCCCCCTCGGGGCGCGCCGAGACGACGACGGCGCGCGTCGCCCCCGCCGCCGCGACGAGATCCGGGAGCAGGGTGCGCGCCCCGGGCCCGATGTGCACGGCGTACGCACGGTCGCCGAGGGCCACCTCCACCCGGTGGTGGGCCGGTTCACTCATCGTCCGCTCCTCTCATGCGGTCTGGAGCACGGCCCTGGGCACCGCGATCGGCCGCCGGTCGGCGCCGGACGGTGTGAGGGCGGCGCGCACGGTGCGGGCCGCGAGCGCCTCGACGGACGGTGGTACGCGCAGCCGGCGCAGCGTCAGATGGGAGTGCTCGAACAGCAGGTAGTTGACCGGTACGTCCTCGGCCGCCCAGGCCTGCGCGTTGCGGCGCAGGGTACGCAGGTAGCCGTCCCAGCCGCGCTCGGCGTCCGGGCCCATGGCGGGCAGCCCTTCCTCGAACACGCCCACGGCCTCCGCGCTGCGGGCGCACAGCTCGGTGCGCTGTGCGGGCGTCAGCCGTGCCGTGCGGTGCTGCCAGCACTGGAACAGGAATCCGCGCCGCCCGGATTCCCCGATCAGTGCCACGACATGCCGCAGATGCCAGACGGCGAGGGTCAGTTGTGCGCGGTAGTCGAGCGCCGGTTCGCGCATGACGGCGAGGGCGAGTTCACTCGACGCCATTGCGACATCGTCGCCGAATTCGATCTCGAGCGCCCTGGGACGGCGCGTTGCAGAAACCCTGAATTCCCCGAAAGCAGGGGTGTTTTCGGGGGGTACCCCTAGTTCCGGTGCCACGTCCGAGAAACGGCGCTCCATTTCCTGGGAAACACCGGGCGCAACGCCTGCCCACAGGTCGATACCGGCCTGTTCGCAGTCGTCGGCCCAGTGGAAGAACCAGCGGTTCGCCGGGTCGGCGGCCCGCACGTCGCGGACCAGTTCAGCGAGGGCTCCGGGAGGCTGAGGGCGGGAGATTCCGCCTGCTCCGGTGCGCTCGGGGGCATGTATGCGCACATGGTTCCAGTGCAAGGTCATGACGGATTGCCTCAGTTCTGTTGACGACGTCGTCGCACGACGTCCGGGTACGACGGAATTGTTCGTACGGAACTGGCTTCAGCCCATGCTAGAGGCGCTCGGCACCCCCCTCCCATCGACCGCGGCAATGATTTGTGCCACGCCCGGAATCAGGGATCCCTTAGGGGGGCCAACTGGGGTTACCGGCGCGAAGGGGGCTAGGAGAATCTTGGCAGTGACCGACTTCCCGTGCGTCCGAATTCCGGGCCGCCGAGGCTCACCGCATTTCGTTGTCGCCGTGTTACCGAGAGGTGTAGGACATGCTGCGAACCGAGCTGATCCAACCGCTGCCGAAGCTGCTCGCGGCGCACGCGAACCGCTTCGGGGACAAGGTCGCCTACCGTGACGCACGGCGTTCGGTCAGCCACGCCGAACTCGCCCGGCGTACCGCACGCATAGCCGGTCACCTGGCGGCTCTGCGGCTGCAGCCCGGTGACCGGGCGGCGATCCTGCTCGGCAACTGCGTGGAGACGGTGGAGAGTTACCTCGCGGTCGTGCGGGCAGCCGCCATCGGCGTACCGCTCAATCCGCGCTCCACCGACTCGGAGCTGGTCCATCTCCTCGGTCACAGCGGGGCCCGGATCGTCATCACCGACCGCGTCCACCTGGATCAGGTGCGGCGCGTGCTCGGCACCCTCCAGCCGGCCGGCGACCCTGTGCGCATCGTGGTGACCGGGCCCGAACGGCCCGCCGGCACCGTGTCGTTCGAGACGCTCGCCACCACCGAGCCGCCCGCGCCCGCCCGGGACGACCTGGATCTGGACGAGGTGGCCTGGCTCCTGTACACGTCCGGCACCACGGGCCGGCCCAAGGGTGTCCTGTCGACGCAGCGCAACGCCCTGTGGTCGGTGGCCGCCGGCTATGTACCGATCCCCGGGCTCTCCTCGGACGACCGGATGGTGTGGCCGCTGCCGCTGTTCCACAGCCTGTCCCACATCGTCTGCGTGGTCGCGGCCACCGCCGTCGGCGCCTCGGTACGGCTGGTCGACGGTTTCGACGCCGCCGACGTGCTGGAGGCGGTGCGCGAGGAGGACGCGACGTTCCTGGCGGGCGTACCGACGATGTACCACCAGCTGGTGCGCGCCTCCGCCCGAGAGGGCTTCGAGGCGCCGCGGCTGCGGGTGTGCCTGGTCGGCGGCTCGGTGACGACCGCGTCCCTGCACACCGCGTTCGAGCAGGCCTACGGCGCACCGCTGCTGGACGCATACGGCTCCACGGAGACCTGCGGCTCCATCACCATGAGCTGGCCCTCGGGTGCCCGGGTGGAGGGTTCGTGCGGTCTGCCGGTGCCCGGCGTCAACGTCCGCCTGGTGGACCCCAACACCGGCGGCGACGTGCCGCCCGGCGAGGACGGCGAGGTGTGGGTCAGCGGCCCCAACGTGATGGTCGGCTACCACAACGACCCGGAGGCCACCGAGGAGGCGCTCCGCGACGGCTGGTACCGCACCGGCGACCTGGCGCGCCGTGACGAGGCGGGCTACTTCACGATCACCGGCCGGCTCAAGGAACTCATCATCCGCGGCGGCGAGAACATCCACCCCGGCGAGATCGAGGAAGTGCTGCGGGAGGTGCCCGGCGTCGCCGACGTGGCCGTGGTCGCCAAGCCGCACGACGTACTCGGCGAGGTGCCGGTCGCGTTCCTGGTGCCCGGCCCCGAGGGCCTGGACCCCGAACCTCTGTACGCCGCCTGCCGGGAGCGGCTCGCGTACTACAAGGTGCCCGACGAGCTGTACGAGACCGAGAACATCCCGCGTACCCAGTCCGGGAAGATCGTCCGGCATCAGCTGCTGCAGCGCCCGATGCGGCTGCGCGCCGCGAACAGCAGCCACTTCGAATCACTGCTGCGTCTGGACTGGGTGCCCACGCCGCTGCCCGACGCCCCCGCCCCCGCCCCCGAGCCGTGGACGCTGCGCGGCCCGGACGCCGCCGCGCTCACGGCGGAGCTCGATGCGCGTCTGGTGCGGGCCGCCGCCGACGGCGAGGACGTGCCCCCGGTCGTGGTGCTCGCCCTGGACGTGCCCAGGGCCGCGGCCGCCGCGGACTTCGCCGACGGGGTGCAGCGCACGGTGCGCGAGCTGACCGACGAGCTGACCGGCCTGCTCGCCGATCCGCGCCTGACCGGCACCCGTGTCGCGGTGGCCACGCGCGGCGCGGTCACCGCGGGCCCGCACGAGACCCTGCACAACATCGCGCACGCCCCCGTCTGGGGTCTGCTGCGCTCCCTGCAGGGCCAGCACCCCGGCCGTCTCACCGTCGTGGACCTGGACGAGGCGCCCGCGTCCCTGGAGGCGCTGCCCGCCGCCCTCGCCACAGGTGAGCCGCAGCTCGCCCTGCGCACCGGTGTCCTGCTGCTGCCCCGGCTCGCCCGGGTCGCGGTCACCACGGAGTCCCCGGAGCGCCGGGCCGTCGACCCCGAGCGCACCGTCGTCGTCACCGGCGCCGACAGCGCACAGGGTGCCGCGCTCGCCCGTCACCTGGTCGCGGGCCACCGGGCCCGGCACCTGCTCCTGATCGGCTCGTACGACGCCGAGGACGAGACCCTCGTCGCCCTGCGCGGCGAGCTGGCCGCACTCGGCGCGTCGGTCACGGTGGCGGCCTGCGACCCGGCCGACCGGCCGGCCCTGGCCGCCGTGCTGGAGCGCGCCGAACGCCCGCTGACCGCGATCGTGCACGCCCACGGCTGGCAGACGGCGCTCGCCCACCGCCCGGAGGGCGCCCTGGGCTCGGCGGTCGGCGCACTGCTGCATCTGCACGAACTCTCCCGCGCTCACGAGGAGTTGGCCGCGTTCGTGGTGTGCTCCTCGGTCGACGTCCTGCTGGGCGCACCCGGTGAGGGCGACCGCTCGGCCTACAGTGCGTTCCTCGACGCGCTTGCCCAGCACCGCGCCGACCGCGGTCTGCCCGCGCTGTCCCTGAGCTGGGGCCCGTGGGAGCCGACCGCGGCCGTGGACCAGGTGGGCGAGCCGGTCGCCGGGGTCCGCGAGCTGACCCGTACCGAGGGTCTCGCCATGTTCGACGCGGCGCAGCTGGCCGGGCCCGTGCACTGCCTGCCGCTGGCCCTGGACACGGCCGCGCTCGCGGCGAGCGTGGCCCGGGTGCCGGGCTCCTCGCGGCCGTCGGCACTGTCGCCGCTGCTGTCCGGCCTCATCGACGTCTCCGCGGCCCCGGCGCCCGCCGACGGGTCCCTCGCCGAGGCGCTGCGCGAGCGGCTCGAACCGCTGCCCGAGCCGGAGCGTCTGCGCATCCTGCTGGAGATCGTGCGCACGGAAACGGCCCGGGTGCGCGATGTGGGCGGGGTCTCCAAGGTGGGCCCCGGCCGCCCCTTCAAGGACCTGGGGTTCACCTCGCTGGAAGCCGTCGCCCTGCGCAACCGCCTCACCGAGTCCACCGGCCTGCCCCTGCCCGCCACGCTCGCCTTCGACCACCCCACTCCGGGGGCCGTGGCCGAGCTGCTGGACACCCTGATCACCGGTGTCGAGGCGCCGGCCGAGGAGATCCGGCCCGAGGTGGCGGGCTCCGACGAGCCGATCGCGATCGTCGGCATGGCCTGCCGACTGCCCGGCGGGGTGACCACGCCCGACGAGCTGTGGCGGCTGGTCGCCGAGGAGCGTGACGCGGTCTCCGGCTTCCCCGAGGACCGCGGCTGGAAGCTGGAGGAGCTGTACGACCCCGAGGGCGCCCGGCCCGGCACCTCGTATGTGCGTGAGGGCGGATTCCTGTACGACCTCGCGGACTTCGACGCCGAGTTCTTCGGTATCTCCCCCCGTGAGGCGACCGCCATGGACCCGCAGCAGCGCCTGTTGCTGGAGACCTCCTGGGAGGCCCTGGAGCGTTCCGGGATCGATCCGTCGCGGCTGCGCGGCGAGCCGGTCGGTGTGTTCTCCGGTGTGATGTACCACGACTACGGATCCCAAGTCGCGCGTGTCCCCGAGGAGTTGGAGGGATACCGCGGGATCGGTACGGCCGGCAGCGTGGCCTCGGGCCGCGTCTCGTACACGCTCGGCCTGGAGGGACCGGCGCTCACCGTCGACACGGCCTGCTCGTCCTCGCTGGTCGCCCTGCACCTGGCGGCGCAGTCACTGCGCAACGGCGAGTGCACGCTGGCGCTGGCGGGCGGTGTGGCCCTCATGTCGCAGCCCACGTCGTTCATCGAGTTCTCCCGGCAGCGGGCGCTCGCCACGGACGGCCGCTGCAAGGCCTACGCCGACGCGGCGGACGGCACCGGCTGGGCGGAGGGCGTCGGCGTCCTGGTCCTGGAGCGCCTGTCCGACGCGGAGCGTCTGGGGCATCCGGTGCTGGCGGTCGTACGGGGCTCCGCGGTCAACCAGGACGGCGCCTCCAACGGTCTCACCGCCCCCAACGGCCCCTCCCAGCAGCGCGTCATCCGCCAGGCGCTGGCCAACGCCCACCTCTCCCCCGTCGACGTCGACGCCGTCGAGGGCCACGGTACGGGCACCACGCTCGGCGACCCGATCGAGGCGCAGGCCCTCCTGGCCACCTACGGCAAGGACCGCGATCCCCGGCAGCCGCTGTGGCTGGGCTCGCTGAAGTCCAACATCGGCCACGCCCAGTCGGC
>NZ_JBEOZU010000123.1:0-22214 GCF_040298185.1 Streptomyces sp. NPDC001634
GGCATCGCCCACCTGCACAACCTCGCCCTGGCCGGGTAACGAAGAACGGACTGGTCGACCAGCACTCCATAGATCATTTACGGGACAGCCCTTAGCTTGCTATTGAGCCGCGTACTGGTCCGGCCTGCTGAAATCCGCTGTTACCTGGACGTGGAGCGCGGCGGTCTGTGACCCTCGGAGTGTCGAGTTTCAGGGCACAGAATGGCCAGTGTGACGAGTCTCCCGGTAGATGTCCCGCAGCAGCACGACAGATCGTGGTGCCACCGATGCCCTGGACAGGTGAAGACTTTGGGGCGAGGGGCAGTCACGGCCGGAGACCGGCGACGGGGCCGAGGCCTGGGCGGATGTTTTCTCGGCACCCGCAGGATGGTGCCGTCGCCCCAAGATGGTCACCAGGTCGGTCTGGCCGTCGCCGTTGAAGTCTTCGGCGACCATCTGCTCTATGGTCCCCCAGGCGGTGTGCCACGTCTGCCAGCTGCCTGTGAGGCTGCCTCTAGCTGACTGGTTTACATGTGCGATGAGGGGCGCTTCAGTTGCAGACCCATAGCGAAGCGGGCCCCCGGCTCTGCGTGAGTTGGGGGCCCGATTGTGTGAGCGCTTAGCTGAGTTGGGTGTAGGGGGTCTGGTCGTAGTCGAGTGCGCTTACCTCGGATGCAGGGAGTGCTGTGTTGTAGAGCTGGACGTTGCTGATGGCGGCGTTGGCGTATTCGCCATAGGAGCCCTGGTAGAGACGGCGGCCGATCTGGACCGGGCCGGTGGCAGGCCAGGGGGTGCCGCCGAAGGTCTTGGTCGCGGTGAGGACTCCGTTGACATAGAGGTTGAGGGTGTTGGTGGGGCCGTCGTACACCCCGACGAGGTGGGTCCATACGCCGGTGGTGGCTTTGGAGCCGTAGGCGGCGGTGAAGCTGGTGCTTGTGGTGTCGTCGTTGTGGCGGCCGAAGGCCCATACCTGGGCGCCGGAGGAGTAGTACAGCTGGAAGCCGTTGGCGTTGCCGGCGCCGTCGGACTGGGAGACGAAGGTGGAGTTGCCCGTCAGGCTGTTGAGCTTGACCCAGGCTGAGACGCTGAAGCTGTTGTTGTCGGTGGTTGTGCCGTCGACGGGGTCGGTGTGGGTGCCGGTCTGGAGGGCGCTGGAGGCGCTAGCGGCGTAGCCGGTGGTGCCGTCCAGGCTGAGGACGGTGCCACGGCTGGAGTCTGTGGTCCAGGTGGCAGGGCCGTTGAGGGTGGCGTTGTTGGTGCCGATGGAATCGGTTGCGGTGGTGCCGCTGCCGTCGTTCAGGGGCCAGGCGGCGCTCGCGGCGTTGTAGTAACCGACTGTCACGGGTGAGTCGAAGGTGGCCAGGCCGTTGGTGTCGGGGGCGGCGCCGGGGTATTCGATGAGTTCGCCGGCGGGTGTGGTCGTGTAGAGGTCGGGGTAGCCGGCGGTGGTTCCGTTGAGGTTTCCAGGCGAGGCGATGGTTGGGTAGTCGCTGGTCGCGAGGGTGACGGGCAGGGTGTTGGCGCGGTTGTTGTACCAGGTGCTTGGTGTGCTGGAGGTCCAGCTTTGGGCGCTGCTGCCGTTGCAGGTGTACAGCTGCAGCTGTGTCCCTGTGGTGGTGGAGGAGTTGGGGTCGTCCAGGCACTTGCCTGATTCGGGGTTGACCAGTGAGTGGTTGGAGCCGAGTGTCCACTGTTGGGCGCCGGTGCCGTTGCAGGTCCACAGGTCGATCAGGGTGCCGTTGGCGGTGCCGCTGCGGGTGACGTCCAGGCATTTGCCGAGTACGCGGATCGATCCGTCCGCGGCGGGGGTCCAGGACTGGGCGGGGGTGTTGTTGCACTTCCAGATCTGGATCTTGTTGCCGTTCTGGGTGGCGGAGTGGTAGTCGTCCGCGCACAGGCTGGAGCCGTCGGAGGCGGTGAGGGCCGAGGTCAGGACGGATGAGCTGGGTGCGGTCAGCAACGGGGGCAAGCCGTTGCTGTCAGTCGTGAGGGGGAAGGTGTAGATGGTTCCGGTGTTGTTGTCGCGGGCCCAGAGGGTTGGTGTGTTGCTGACGGTTCCGGGGGCGATGAGTGTGAACTGGGACCAGTCGCCGGTGCCGAGCAGCACGGGCGTGGTGCTGGTGGTGCCGCCGGTGGCGGGTCCGAAGTAGCTGCTGTCCTGCGCTGAGCCCTTGTAGAGCCAGAGTTGTTTGTTCTCGATCGTGATCAGATCGGGGTAGCCGGTCCCGTAGATGTCGCCGGGGGCGATCATCTGGGTCACCGAGGACCAGTCGGTCCTGTTGTAGGTGGCGCAGTTGGCGGCGTTGTCCGCCGTGAGGAGGCACTGGGGTCTGGCGAGAGGGCCGTAGACGTCGGCGGTGTTGGTGAAGTGGCCGGCGGTGCCTCCGGAGACGGCGCCGTCGTTCTTGTAGACGAACAGGTCGTGGCTGTTCTTGTTGTAGGCGAACAGGTCGTCCAGGCCGTCCTGTTTGATGCTGCCTCGGTGGGTGATCAGGTAGTCGTTCCAGCGGCTCTTGCCGTCAGGGCTCTGGGATGCGGTGGAGGCGACGGCGGGGGAGTTGCCGGGGTCCGTGTTGCCCGGCAGGAGCGTGAGGTCGCCGCCGCTCTTGGTGGTGCCGAGGAGATCGGGGACGCCGTCCCCGTTGAGGTCGCCTGCGACGACCTTTGTGGCCGGGTTCCAGGGGGCGTAGAAGGTGTATGTGGCCGGCAGTGCCTGGGCGTTGCCGGCGTGGTCCTGGGCTTCGACGTAGAGGGTGTGGGTGCCCCACGTAGTCGGGTTGAGCGGGATCGATGCGCTGGGTGTGCCGCTGGAGTTGTTGGTCGCGGTGACATAGTCGGGGCAGTTGACCGCCGGCTGTACGTCGAGGGAGTAGCAGAAGCGCCAGACGTCGCTGGACAGGCATGTGCCGCGGGTGCACCCGGTCGGGGTGGGGTCGCTGCTGGTGACGGTGATGCTGCTGGTTTGGCCGGCGTACCCGGTGGGCGTCTGGCCGCTTCCGGAGGGCGGGAACACCGAACTCGGCGCGGTCACCGCGGCCTGGGACGGCGGGGTCAGGTCGACCTTGAAACCGCACGGACTGTTCCACCCGGAATAGAGGGTTCCGTCGTAGGCGCGGACCTGCCATCCGTACTGGTGGCCGTCTTGCACGGTTGTTCCGATGTTGGTGCGCACGGTCGTGCCGGAGGCGACGTAGCCGCTGCTGGGTGTCGAGACCGTGGTCGGGTTTCCACTGCTGTTGGCGGTTTCGTCGTCCCAGACGGTGTAGTCGGCCTTGACGTTCTCGCCGCTGACGTTGGAGGTCAGCTTGGCGTTGAGCGTGATGTCGCTGGTGTTGCCGTTCAGCGTGGTCTGGCCGATCCAGCCGCGTGTTGAGCTACCGCAGTTGGCACCGGAGGGGTTCTGCGTGTCCGGTGTGGTGGTCTCGTTGGTCGGGGTGTCGGGCGGGATGTCGTAGGTGGTGACGATGTACGGGTTGGTGGAGTAGCGCATGAAGTCGATGTCGCTGGAGGAGGAGTCCTCGTTGCCGTACAGGCCCACGGTCCAGGTGGAGTCGTTGCCGCTGGCGACGGACTGGATCTGGGGGGTCACCGTGAATTTCACGCTCTGGTCGCCGCAGCTGGTGGGTTGGCTGACATAGGCGCCGTTGTAGGCGCTGGACGGATTCTGGGTGCCGATGGTGGAGACCACGCCCGGCTGGGTGGCCCAGTACATGCCGGAGGAGATGCGGCCGGTCCACTTGAGGGTGAGGGGTGCGGTGTGGGAGCAGCTGTAGGCCTCGGCGTAGGTCTCGGTCAGGTTCAGGTATGCCGAGATGATGTGCATGCTGCTGTTGAGGTTGCTGGTGTTCAGCTCGTAGAAGGTGCGCTCGGCTCCGATGCAGTCGCCGTTGGATGAGGCGTAGCGCTGGTAGCCGACGCCCTCGCCGAAACGCTGCGGGTAGTCGTACTCGTGGGAGCTGGCTGAGGAGGAGTTGCAGCCCTGCTGGGCCTCGAAGTAGTGGTTGGTGGTCTCGCTCGGGGCGACGCCTGGGTCGATGTACACCGGCCAGGTGGTGCTGGTGCCGGTGAGCATGGACGAGTCGGGGGTGAGTGTGAGGCTGTTGCTGGTGGTCGTCATGGTCACCGGCGCGACATCGGCACCCGGCGCCGGCCCGTCTGTGGACGAGGTGGTGGGCGTCGTGTCGTCGGAGAGCATGGACGCGGTCTGGGGACTGGCCGTTGTGGTGCCGGAGTCCCACATCATTGGCGCGCTGGCGGTGTAGGCGGTGGTGCCGTCCGCTGCGTTCGCGGTCATGCCGCCGTCGGCCGAACCGGCAAGGGTGAGTCCCTGGGTGGTGGCTGCCAGGGTCAGCCGGCGCAGCTGGGGGTTGGCGGCGGCTGTGGCGTCGTGGACGATCAGCACGTCGCTGAAGCCGCCCTGGTCACTGATGGTGGCCTCGAGATCGATGCCAGGCAGGACCGATGAGTACAGCGCGGTGTTCCCGTTGACTGTCGGGGTCGGCAGGGTGAACGGCAGGGAGAGTGAGAGGCTGCGGTCGGAGGGGTCGGTGAGGCTGACGAGAGGGCCGCTGCCGCCGCCTGAGAGTGTGACGCCGTTGGGTGTGGCCGCCGTGCTGAAGGAACCGTCCGAGTTCTTCACCAGTGATGCGTCCACTGGCGTCCAGGTGTCGTTCTTCATCACTCGCACCGGCTGGACGTACTCGGTCGTCGTGAGCGATCCGTCCGGATTGGCTGTGGTGGTCGACGTCTCGCTGGTCAGCGAGTCGATCGGGACGGGTTTGCCGGTGGACTGGGCTTGCAGCAGAGCGCTCTGGGTCGGGTTGCCGGGGGTAGGACCACTGCTGTCCGCGGCGGCGGTCGGAGCTCCCCCCAAGACCAATGCCGCGAGGACCGCCATGACGGCCAGCTGGTGCGGAGCGGTATGCCATCGCCGGCGATGCCGGTGTGGTCTTCCCCCCATGGGAACCCCTTCGAGGTGTGCGGATCAGGACAGGGTTGGCGCGTCCTACGAGGCATCAGCGATGCGAGTCCACGTGTACGCGGATGGACTGGACGCATCCCCCGTATCGTGGCCTGCCCGCCGGTGGGCGAGGTGGGTGACATGAGCGGCCACAGTTCCCGGCGGGACCGCCGGGACAGGGTATTGCCGAACTGGTGACTGATCAATAAGGTTCCTGCGATCTAGCATCACCGCGCCGTCACAGGTTCCTCACCATGTCACCTTGAGGCGCTCGGTAAGAGGGGGCTTCAAGGTGGCTTCTGGCCTGCGTTGGTTCGCAACCGTGCGCAGACGGATATGGGGGCGTGGGGTGACGGTGGCGACGGCAACCGTCGCCGCTTCCGCGCTGGTCGTGCAGATGGCCGTTGCCCAAGGGGTGCCGGAGTATCACTACAAGGGCAAGTTGTGGAGCGCCGGGCCGACGTACAAGACGCCCAGCGTCGGCGGACATCCCCTGACGAGCCGCATCATCGAACTGCCCAAGAATGCCAAGCCGTTGCGCACCTACCGGTCGGCCCGCCCGACGTGGCCGCGAGCTGGTAGCAGCACGGTCGCGCTGACGACGAAGACACACTCCTCTGTCACCACGTCAACCGCAAAGCGCAAGACCGGTGGTGAGCCCACGGCCCCTGTGCGGGCCGGCAACCTGCCGGTGTGGGTCGGTGCGGCCAAGCAGCCGGCGAAGAAGACCGGCATGGCTCCGAGCGCGCCCACCGCGGTGCGCGTGCGGCTGGCCAGCCATGCCCAGGCCCAGGCGGCCGGAGTTGACGGCATGTTGGTCGGCTTCGCACGCGGCGATGGCGCTCAGTCGTCGGGGCGGGTGGCGATCACCCTTGACTACTCCGCCCTCGACAAGGCATACGGCGGCGGATGGGCATCCCGTCTGCACCTGGTGTCCGTGCCGGGCTGCGTCCTGACGACACCGCAGAAGGCTGCCTGCCGGGTGCGTACCCCGCTCGCCTCCACCAACGACCCGGTAGCTCAGAAACTCGCGGCCACCCTGGACCTGCCCAGCGCAACGTCCTTGAGCAAGGCCGGCGCAGGGATCCACACCGACGCCACGTCCAGTTCCCCCTCGATGTCGCCGATGGCCGCCGTCGAGGCGATCTCCGGGACCTCCGGCTCGCAGGGCAACTACACGGCGACCAGTCTGAACCCGTCGGGTACCTGGAGCGCGACCGGGACCGGCGCGTTCACCTACTCGTACCCGATCTCCGTGCCGCCGTCGCTCGGCGGATCAGCGCCCGGCGTCGCTCTCTCCTACGACTCACAGTCCGAGGACGGCGAGACCTCGGCCCGTAACTCCCAGTCGTCGTGGGTCGGTGACGGCTGGTCGTATTCACCCGGCTTCATCGAGCGCTCCTACAAGCCGTGCAAGCAGGACGGCATCAGCGGCTCCGGCGACTTGTGCTGGGGCGGTTGGGCCGCCACCCTGTCCCTCAATGGCCACTCCGGCACCCTGGTCCGCGATGACTCCAGCAACTCCGCCACGCCGACCGCGGCCCAGACCTGGCACCTCCAAGGGGACGACGGCACCAAGGTCGAGGAACTCGGCGGCGCGGACAACGGCCTGTGGAACGGGGAATACTTCAAGGTCACTACGACCGACGGCACCGCCTACTACTTCGGGTTCAACCACGCCCCCGGCACTACCGCGGATGCGGCCACCAACAGCGCCTGGGGTGAACCGGTTTACAGCCCCAACTCGGGAGATCCCTGCTACGACTCCAGCCAGGGCAAGAACTCCCAGTGCACCATGGGCTACCGGTTCAACCTCGACTTCGTCGTCGACCCGCACGCCAACGTGCAGCGCTACACCTACGCCACCGAGACCAACTACTACGACCGGGGCGGCGGCCAGGTGGCCGCCTCCGGTGGTTCCGGAACGCTGACCAAGTACATGCGCGGCGGCTACCTGACGGAGATCGACTACGGCTACCAGCTGACGGACGAGATCGCCGGGAGCAAGCCCGGCGCGCGCATCCTGTTCAATACGGCCCAGCGCTGCCAGACCTCGTCCACGTTCACCGACTGCTCGTACTCGAACCTCAACGACTCGACGGCCACCAACTGGCCTGACACCCCCTACGACCTGAACTGCCCCTCCACAGACGTCACCACCGGCACCGGATCGAACGTCTGCCTGACCACCGCTCCTTCCTTCTGGTCCACCTACCGGCTGGACTCGATCGTCACGCAGGTCAACGTCGGCGGCACGCTCACGAACGTCGACACCTACCAGCTCAACCAGACCTACTCCGACGCAGGCGGAACGGTCGACCCGGTCACCGGCCAGTCCGGCAAGGACTCGGCCGACGTGGGCGAGCTGCAGTCGGTGATGTGGCTCAGTTCCATCCAGCACACCGGTGACGACACCACCGGCGGTGGAAGCAGCAGTCCGATCGCGCTGCCGAAGGTCAGCTTCCTCGGTACCGAGATCGACAACCGTGTCGACGGCGGCAGCCAGCCGCCACTGTTCCACCCCCGGATATCCTCCATCACCACGGAGACCGGCAAGTCCATCGTCGTCACCTATGACGACCCGGACTGCTCCCGGCTGAACAACACGATGCCGTCGGCGCCCGATGCCGACACGATGTCCTGCTACAACGTCTACTGGACCATCCCAGGGGGTGTCACACCGGTCTCCGACTGGTTCAACAAGACACGTGTCAAGACGGTCGACGTCTCCGATGCCGTCGGTACCGGCTCGCCCATGCAGGTGTCGAACTACACCTACTCGGGGCCCGCTTGGCATCGCGACGATTCCGAACTGACCGACGACACCTATCGGACGTGGGACCAGTTCCGCGGCTACCGCACCGTCACCGTCACCACGGGCGCAGCCCCCGCTCCGATCACCCAGAAGACCACCACCTACCTGCAGGGTATGGACGGCGACGTCCGCGCGGACGGATCCAAGCGCTCGGTCACCGTGACGGACAGTGCGGGAGATAGCGTCACCGACAGCGACTGGCTGACCGGGACCTCGCTGGAGGCCGATACCTACACGCAGACCGGCGGCAGCGTCGACGCCAAACACATCGATCTCCCGCAGTCCTTCACCTCGACGGCGACCCACAGCCGCGGCTCCTCGTTGCCCGCGCTCGTCGCCCGCATGATCAAGACCAGCCAGCAGCGGACGTACGGCCTTCTGGCGAGTGGCATTTGGCGTCAAACCGAGACCGACACGTCGTACAACAACGCTGCGATGCCCACCACGGTCGACGCCAAGGGCGACGTCAGCGTGGCCTCCCAGGAGAAGTGCGCCACCACCAGCTACGCCACTCCCCCCGGCGGCAACCCGATGATGCTCGCCTACCCGGACGAGATCCTCACGGTCGCCGGCCCCTGCGGCACCACACCGAGCGGGAGCAGCACTGTCTCCGACAAGCGGCTGTTCTACGACGGCGACGGAACCGTCGCGAACCCCGGAACACTCGGCCACCTGGGCACCACCGGGAACCTGACGGCCACCCAGGTCATCACGGGCTACAGCAGCGGCACCCCCACGTACCGCACGACCCAGTCGACTGCCTATGACCAGTACGGGCGCGCCACCCAGGTCCAGGACGCGGTCGGCAACACCACCAAGACCACTTTCGACCCCACCACCGGACAGTTGCCGACCCAGGTTGTCTCCACCAACCCGCGGGGCTGGACCACTACCTCGGCCATGGACCCGCTTCGCGGCCTGACGCTGACCAGCACGGATCCCAACGGCCGCGTCACAACCGTCGACTACGACGCACTCGGCCGCCGGACCGCGATGTGGCTCCCGGGGCGCTCGACCTCACAAAGCGCCAGCAGAACTTTCAGCTACGCCGTCAACGGCACGACAGCACCCACCACGGTCACCACCAAAACCCTGCGCGACGACGGCAACTACAGCACCGCCATCGCCATCTACGACGGCATGCTGCAACTGCGACAGGTGCAGTCCACCACAGCCAACAACCAGGCCGGTCGGCTGATCTCCGACACGTTCTACGACAGCCACGGCTGGGCGCGGAAGGCCAACAGGTCCTACTACGAGAGCAGCACCTCTCCGTCGACCACCCTGTGGGTCGCCGACGACACCCAGGTGCCCTCGCAGCAGGTCACCGTCTACGACGGGCAGGGACGCGCGACCGCCACCCAACTGTGGTCCATGGGAGCGCAGCAGTGGCAGTCGACCACCGCGTACCCGGGCGTCGACCGCACCGACACCACTCCGGCCTCGGGGGGCACGGCGACCTCGGGCTTCACCAACGCCCTCGGCCAGACGACCGCGACTTGGACGTACGACGACACGGCCACTCCGACCGGCAAGGCATCCGACGCGATCGTCACCAGCTACACGTACACGCCCGCCGGCCAGGTCGCCACGATGAGCGACAACGCGGGCAACACCTGGAGCTACAACTACGACCTGCTCGGTCAGGAGACCAAGCAGACCGACCCGGACACCGGCACCACGACGTTCGACAAGTACGACGATCTCGGCAACCTGCTGCAGACCACCGACGCACGCGGCCAGACGCTCTCGTACTCCTACGACGCCCTGGACCGTAAGACAGCCGAGTACTCAAGCGCCTGGTCCGCGACCCCGGACACGAGCAAGGAGCTCGCGTCCTTCAGCTACGACACCCTGGCCAAGGGATACCTGACCTCCTCGACCCGCTACGTGGGCGGAGCGGGCGGAGACGCCTACACCCAGGCCGTCACCGGCTACACCACCGACTACCGGCCCACCGGCGGCTCCACCACCATTCCGCAATCAACCGGCTTCCCCAGCAACGGCACCGGCAGCAACTCCAACACCTACACCGTCAAATACAGCTACACCCCGGTCATGGGGCTGCTCTCCGAGGCCGACTACGGCGCGGACGGCGGTCTCCCCTCCGAGACCGTCGGCTACGGCTATGACCTGCAGGGCCTGCTCGACGGATTCGGCGGCAAGAGCACCTACCTCGACACCACCGACTACACCCCGCTCGGCCAGGTGACCGACACCAGGTGGGGGCTGTACGGA
Organism: Streptomyces sp. NPDC001634; assembly: GCF_040298185.1. Classification (NCBI taxonomy): domain Bacteria; kingdom Bacillati; phylum Actinomycetota; class Actinomycetes; order Kitasatosporales; family Streptomycetaceae; genus Streptomyces; species Streptomyces sp. NPDC001634. The sequence continues at coordinate 9,993 of NZ_JBEOZU010000123.1, forward strand.
GAGCAGATCGAGCCGACGTTCTCCTACGACGGCGCCACCGGCCGCGTCACGCAGTCAAGCATGATCCTGCAGACCGGCTCCACCTCCGCGCTCGACGTCACCAACTACCGTTACAACCAGGCCGGGGACGTCACCGCCATCTCCGACAGCCAGTCCGGCGGTACCACGGACACCCAGTGCTTCACCTACGACCGGCTCAACCGATTGACGACCGCGTGGACCGACACGGCAGGTCTGACCTCGGCCGGAGTCGGCAGCACCGGTGGATGCACGACCTCCACCCCATCGGCGTCGACCATCGGTGGCCCGGCCGCATACTGGCAGTCGTACAGCTACAACGCGCTGGGCGACCGCACCCAGGAGGTGCAGCACGACACCTCCGGCACCACCGCCAACGACGTCACCCGGGCGGCGACCTACCCGGGCAACGGCGCGACCGCCGCCACCCTGCCGAACGCCGCCACCCAGATCACCACCACCGGGCCGAACGGCACGGCGACGATGACGCCGCACTACAACGGAGCCGGCGACACCACCGGTCGTACGGTCACCACGGCTGGCCCGCTCGTCTCCGGTCTGACCCGCTCCGGTACAAAGCTGTGCGTCGACGACTCCTCGTCCGGCACCACCGACGGCAACAAGATCCAGATCTGGACGTGCAATGGCACCGGCGCCCAGCAGTGGACGATCGGGACCGACGGCACGGTTCGCGTCCTGGGCAAGTGCCTGGATGTGTCGGGTGGTGGGACGACCAATGGCACCAAGATCGACCTGTACACCTGCAACGGCGGTGCCGGGCAGCAGTGGAAGGCCGGTGCGAACGGCTCGCTGGTCAACCCGGCGTCCGGCAAGTGCCTGGATGATCCGTCGTCTTCGACCACCAACGGCACGCAGTTGCAGATCTGGACGTGCAACGCGACGTCGGCGCAGCGCTGGACCAACATGACGATGGGCAGCGTGCTGCCCGGCGCCACGCAGTCGTTCGCCTACGACGCCGAGGGCCGGACGACCTCGGTGACGACGCCGTCGGGCGGCAAGGATCAGACCACCAGCTATCTCTACGACGCCGGCGGCAGCCTGCTGCTGCAGACGACGCCGACCAGCAAGATTCTCTACCTCTTCGGCGGTGCCGAGCAGCTCACCCTGAGCACCAGCGCGGGAACGGTCTCGGGCCTGCGGTACTACGCCGGTCCGGACGGCGTCACCGAGGTGCGCTCCTCCGACGGCACTCTGACCTACGAGGCCTCCAACGCTCAGGGCACGGCGACAACTGCCATCGCCGCCTCCAACCTGGCCGTCACCCGCCGCTACTTCGACCCCTACGGCAGCCCTCGAGGCCCCCAGCCCACCTCCTGGGCAGACAACCATGGCTTCCTAGGCAAGCCCACGGATGCCACCACCGGTCTCGACCTGCTGGGCGCCCGCAACTACGACCCCGTCCAGGGGCGCTTCCTGACCGCCGACCCCGTGATGGAGGCCGGCGACCCGAACCAGATGACCGGCTACTCCTACGCCGCCGACAACCCCAGCACCGGCAGCGATCCCAGCGGCCTGTGCCCCAAGGACATCTGCGACGGCTACGGGCAGAACACCGCAGCGCCGTACACGCCCCCCAGCAGCGGCACCGGCAACTCCAGCGGAGACACAGGGGGCGGCGGCACCACGACATCCAGCGGAGACACCACAGCGGCTCCGTCCGGTGCCCCAGCCTGCAACAGCGCGTCGAAGTTCGGCGGCGATGTCTGCGAAGCGCACCAGATGGCGGCATACGGGCCGCCGACGTCCGGTACCCTCCGCGACTTCCTGGCCGGAATGCTCGATGAAGCCCTAAACCAGATTTGGCAGGCCACGCCCGAAGCGGCACTGCTGAACTCGGCACATGACGTGACAAGTACGTTGGGCATCCCGGGCCCGCCGGCCAACATATTCCCGCGTCACCCGATGGCGCACCTCCTGCACGCGCACACCAACACTGATACGTACAAAGCCGGCAAGGCCACGGTAATCCTCGCAGAGGTGGCAGCCAGCGACGGCGGCGATGCCCCCGAGGCAGCCGTCACGGCCATGGCCGACGCCCGCGATGCCCAAGACGGTCTCGCGGCCGCGGCTGAGGCCAAGAACGTCGTCAGCGGGACCACGGAGGAAGCCACAGCAACCGCCGCAGCTCCCAGCGAACCCGGCACGGGAGCCTCCGGCAACGGAGAAGGCCCCTGCAGCTTCAGCCCCTCGACCCGCGTGTTGCTGGCGCACGGCGAAACCAAGGCGATCGCTGCCGTCAAACCTGGCGACAAGGTAGAAGCCGGCGACCCGACAACCGGCAAACACCGAGGCGCCCGCACCGTCCAGCACGTGTGGATCAACCGCGACCATGACCTGCTCGACGTCACGATCCGCACCAAGGACGGCCACACCGCCACTCTTCACACCACCGCCAACCACCCCTTCTGGGACGACACCACCCACAGCTGGGTCCCCGCCGGCAAACTCCACCAAGGTGACGCCCTCAACACCGCCGCCAGCAGCCATGTCTACGTCTCCGCCACCCATGCCACAGCAGGCGCGGCAAACCGCTGGAACCTCACCGTCCAGCAACTTCACACGTACTATGTGCTGGCGGGGGCCACGCCAATTCTTGTGCACAATGTCTGCCCCAAGCTGGGGAATTATGATGGTGCAGAAGGAACCGGGTATGGCCCGGCGGATGATGCCACACGAGTGAGTGGGCCTTGGACGAAGAACGATATTGGGCGCGGAACGCGTGGACTTCGCCCGAATCAGCTTGGTGATCGTCTTCAGATTCACCATGCTGACCAGATGCCTGGGGCGCCAATCCATGAGCTGGATCAGGATTTCCACCTCAATGCAGACATTCACCGCAACCCTTTTAATCAAGGTGTGGATGGCCCGATGCGTCGCCAAGATACACAGTTCCACTGGTGGTATCGTTCGATGGAGCAAGGCTGGGGAAGCGCCTACGGTCCGGAGGCATGGTTCGATAACTGGCCGGCGGAGGATCTGGGAGGCCCCTGACGGCGGCTAGAAGGGCTGGAATGAAGTGGAGTACTCGGAGTTTGAGACCTTGCTTGAACAGGTCAGATCGACTCACCCATTCTGGTTTGAAGGCTTTGAAGGGTGGCGGGCCTCTGAGGAGGAAATCGCCGATATTGAGGCTAACTTTCGAGTAGTCCTGCCTGTCTCCTATAGGCGCTTCATGGCAACCGTAGGTGGCGGTGGATTCGGATTCCTCGACATCTTCCCACTGGGTCCGCGCCAAGGAAGTGTGGAGGACTTTCATTCCGTCAACAGTGAACGCTGGTGGGATGCTGATTTCGTGGCATTTTCTCCAGTTGGTACTGGAGATCTTTGGGGATTCATGGTCGAGAATGGTGCCTGCCTGGATCGGGTGACCTTTCTTGATCATGAAACTGGCGAAGTGGTGCCTGAGAATCAAGAATTCCTGGAGTTCTTGGTTTCTAAGGCGCTTAAGCCGTAATCGATTCCAGATGTCGAGCGGCCCCATCGGATTTGGGGACTGTCCTGAAGTTTGTGTTTGACCTGGTGTGACCCGAGTTGGCATGAGATGGGATCTCTGCCGGGAAGGATCACGATGGGCAATACGAACGACACCGGGCCCGATGGAAGCGAACACCAGGTGCGGACGGGGGCGGATTGCCAGCGTACGGCCCCCTGGCCATGCCCGACCCCAACCCGGGCAGGACACCGGCCAAAGCCCACTCCACCGACCTCACGCGCGAAGCCGTCTGACGGCAACGCCGACGGCAACGGGGGTGCACAGCAGGGGACTTCCGCGCACACCCACGGACAGGCCGGAATTCGCTGATCAGCGAAAATGCAGGTGACGCCCGCCCGGCATGCACACGTACTATGTGATGGCGGGGACCGTTCCTGTCCTGGTTCACAATACTGGTGGCGACAGATGTGATATCGAGGGTGAATACTTTTATCGAGGTGTCGGGGAAGGGCATCCGAAGCATGCCGATGCGCTTGAAGGTCGAGCTGTTCCGATCGGCGGCCCCTCCAGTCCGAAGGCGCATGTCGGGGGTAACCTGACGGACAGTCCGTTCACTTCCTGGAGTCACGCTGAGTGGAGAGCCCAAGAAGAGGTTGACGAATGGGGGCAGGGCTCAGTAGTGACGCGGATCCCTCGTTCCGATCTGGAGGTGTCAGTGGGGCCGAGTAGGGACCTTCAGGTTCATGACACAGACATCGAAAGCGGCTTCTTTGAGGAGGAGCACCTAATCATCGGCCCTATCGACGCGTCGGAAATCAGGATAGGCGATGGGCCATGGTTCGATCCGCGATCGCGATAGGAGTGCAAGTGGAGCGAGATGAGCTGAGGAAAGCATTCACTGTCGAATCCACTGTCAACTCGCAGGCCAAGAGCGCCCTTGCCGCTGGGGCGCCGTTCGAAATCTGGCCAACAAGAATGCCTGCCGCGAGACTGCATCACACCTACGCCCGACGGTTGCGGAGATTGCAGAAACTCGATCGCCCATCATTGGGTTTCGAGGAGGCGGTGGATAGCCTCGCGGAATGCGGTAGTCAGGATCTTCTGGTCGGGTCTATTGATGACCGAAAAAGGGGGGGGTATTGCTTTCTGGTGTTCCTCAGCCCTGATCTTACGCGGGTGATCGCGTGCATTGGCTTGATAGTTGCCTCGCGAGATGCGTTTGATCCTGATGTAACGAAAGAGTAGAGACTTGCACCAGCGTGTCCGGCATCGCTGAGGGGGGCGGGTAGGCGAAGTCGACGGTGCGCTCTGGATTTCGACTCCATGCGGGATAAGGCATTGCCGACCGTCGCAGCCTCACAGTGTCGCAGCGGCCCTGTGCGTGCCGAAAACTATGTCCGTGCAGCTCAGGCGGCATGCTGGTACTCGTGGATGACGCCGCCGAGGCGGTCGCGTCGGCGTATGTCGAGGTGGGTGATTTGCCCGGGTTCGGTGATCGGTTCGGGGAGGGCGCGCAGCGGGGCGGCTTCTTGCAGTGAGCGGTGGGTTCGGTGCTTGTTGTAGAACTGCTCGTACTCGCGCAGGGCATGTCGCAGATGCTGCTCGTTCCGGACCAGGGTGCGGTCGAGGAGTTCGTGGCGGAGGCTGAGTGCCCAGCGTTCCATGATCGAGTTCATGTGCGGGACGCGGATGCCGGTGAGGACGGTTTGGATATCGGCGTCGGCCAGGACTTCGTCGATCAGGGCGGGGTACTTCGCGTCGCGGTCGCGGAGCAGGTACTTCAGCTTGGCCCCGGCGTCTTCCAGGTCCATGGCGAGGTTCTTGATCGTCTGGGTGACCCAGGCCGCGGTGGGGTGTGCGGTGGTGCCGAGGACGCGGATGCGGCGGGTGGTGTGCTCGATGGCGGCGAGGATGTACTGGCGTTGTCCGGTCAGGGTGATCGTCTCGACGAAGTCCATCGCGAGCAGCGCGTCGGCCTGGAAGCGCAGGAAGCCGGCCCAGGTGGTGCTGCCGCGTTCCGGCGCCGGATCGATGCCCTCCTGCTTGAGGATCTCCCAGATGGTGGAGGCCGCGATCTTGATCCCGAGCGTGGCGAGTTCGCTGTGTACGCGCCGGTGTCCCCACGATGGGTTCTCGCGCACCAGGCGCAGGACGAGTTGCCGGATGGATCGGAGAGTGGGCGGTCGGCCTGGCCTACTGGGCCGGGAGGGGTTCGCGTGCCGTTGTTTCATCAGGTCGCGGTGCCGGCGGAGCACGGTGTCTGAGCGGACCAGCAGCCGTAGGCGGCGCAGCACCTCACGGGCAGAGGCGTGAGTAGCGCTGCGAGGAAGGCCCGGTCCTCTGCGGCGAACTGCACCTTTCCGCGGCCGAGCTGCTGTTGCAGGACGGCGATCTGGTGGCGCAGGGCCAGGATCTCCACGTCCTTGTCGTGGTCGCTCACCGGCGGCAGGCGCAGCGCAGCGAAGGCGTTGGCGACCGTGAGATAGGCAAGTCGCAGCAGCGCGAGTGATCATCATGCCGCGGGTCGGGCTGGATGCCGCGACTGGGTTGGGGGGAGGGCTTTTCGCAGGCGGTTGCAGGGCTGCGACCAGCATGGATGAGGTTTCCGGCACGCACAACGTCCGACCTTGCGCTTCTGCTGGGGCTATGCCCTCTTGCGCCGCATATCGTGGCCGGCACTGATGGTCGCGGCGGCCAGAAGGCCCAGCGCCAGGGTCTCGGCGAGGGAGCCCGGATGAGGGACGGTCCGGAGGGCGGCGAGGAGGTTCTGGCTTGCCGCGAGGGCCAGTCCCGTCCCGATGTACAGCAGGGCTGCGGACAGCCGGCGTGTGGACGGCAAGGGAGCGGTCCGGGCGACGCGGGCGACGAGGGTGCACAGGCGCAGTGCGACGAATCCGAGCGTGAGCCAGTAGTAGAGGACCGCGGCGGCGTCGGCGAAGCCGGCGAGGTGGTCGGCCATGCCGCTCCATGCCATCAGGCACAGGGCCACGACCGCGGCGGCAGGGGCTGCCAGGGTGTGGACCGCTACGGCGGTCAGGCGGCGGAGTGCTTCGCCTCGCAGCGGGGGAAGCGGCGCGGCGAGGGCGATGCCGAGCAGGAGGGGGGCGAGCCAGAGGCTGGTGGAGGGGTGACGGATGTCGGCCGTGAGGGTGGTGGAGGGTTCAGCCGAGCGCAGCAGCAGCCCGGTGGTCGCGGTGAGCGCGAACAGCGCAACGGTCAGGACACGGCGGGTCTGGCCAGTGCCCGTCTCGGGCCAGTCGCCGGGGTGGAGCCAGAGCCGCGCGGCCCCCACGAGGGTGTCGGGCCAGGAGCGGATTCCCGATGCGGACACCTCGTGCCTGATGTCCTCGCCCCATCGCTCGCGGACGGCCGGGGGGTAGAGCCGGGTCAGGAGTGTGGCCGCGTTCATGCCGGGGTAATCCCGAGTGCGCGCAGGCCGGCGGCGGAGATACGGGCCATCTGCTGGAGTTCGGCGCGCAGTTGGTCGCGGCCCGTGTCGGTGATCTGCATGGTGCGGTGGCGTTCCTGGGTCTCGGCCGCCTCGTCCGCGGGCCGGATCAGCTTGCGTGCCTCCAGCCGGGACAGCGCTCCGTAGAGGCTGCCGGGGCCGAGTTTGCGGCCGGTGAGCTCTTCGATCGCGGTGTTGATGGCGTAACCGTGCAGCGGGCCGTCCGCGAGGACGGTGAGCACGAGCATCTGGGCGTCGTTGCTGTGCATGGGTCTCCTTGCCTCCGGCTCCACATGCTACGAGACGTGATACTACTTGTCACGTAGTACGAGGCGCGTACTATGACGGTCCATGGAACACGTGGAGGAGAACGGCCGGGCCGCATCGCCCGTGGTGTTGGCGAGTCTCGGTACGGCCGGTGTTTTCGAGGCGTTGACGCTGCTGGCGACCCAGGACAAGACGGTCAGGGCGGCCAGCCCCTGGCAGGACGACCCGTATGACGTGGTGGTGTCCCTGACTCAGTTCACGGTGCCCATGCTCGCCTTGGTGATCGCGTTGCGGCTGCTCGCGTGGCGGGCGCCAGGTGGCGCGGACCGGGCGCGGCAGACGGTGCGTGCCGTGGGGGCGATGACTGCGCTGGTCGGGCTCACGGTGGTGTCCGAGTGGGCCGCGGTCATCGCAGGGACGTCGGCCCCGGTTCCGGGGACCTGGACATCAGTGCTGATCAGCGGGCTGGTCGCCAGCTCGATACTCACCGCGGTATCAGCGGTGCTGCTCGTGCGGTGGCGCCGCCGGTGGGGCCCGTCCGGCAGGTGGCGGTACGACTGGCTCGGCGACGCCGTCTTCGTCTGCCGGCGGATTCCCGTACTGCGGCGGTGCGCCGGTCCGGATGCCGCAGCCTGGGCACGGCGTCGCGCGATGACCGTGTTCGTCACGCTGAGCACGCTGGCTGCGGCGGCCGTCACCATTGCACAGGCCGTCGGCGAACGCTGGACGGATCCGCTGCTCATCGCCTGGTTCCTGATCGTCGTGGCGACCTCCGATCTCGCGTTCTGTGTGATCAGCAACGCGGTCGCCGGATTCATCGCCCGGCCGCCGCGCACCCGGACCCGTCGCATCGCCGAGGTGTCGGTGGTAGCCGGATGCGTCGCGATCAGCGCGGCGACGGCGTTCCGTGACGCGCTGTGGCCGTTGTTCGGGACGGGGCCGCTGACGTCCGTTCCGGCCATGGCCGCCCTCACGCTGGGCGCCGGTCTGGTCACGTCCGTGGTCACGGCGGCTCTCCTGCTCGCGTGCTTGCCGCGCGACCCCTCCTCATCGGGCCGCCGCCGCTTCGGAGCGGCCGCCCTCTACTGGCGACGACCGGGTACGCACCGGTGAAAGGCGTGACGATGGAACCGTCCAGGACGCACGAACGAACAGCACCGATGGTCTGCGCCCGTGAGCTGTCCAAACGGTACGGACGCAGACAGGCCGTCAGCGGGCTCAGCTTCGCCGTGGGAGCCGGCCAGATCTGCGCGCTGCTCGGCCCGAACGGGGCGGGCAAGACCTCCACGATGCGGATGCTGGTCGGGCTGTCGTCCCCGGACACCGGCGGCGCGAGCATCCTGGGCGAGCCGGTCGGCCTGGGCGCGGGCGTGCTGCGCGGCGTCGGCGTTCTCATCGACGGCCCGGCATTCGTGCCGCACCTCACCGGCCGGGCCAATCTGCGGCTCCTGTGGTCGGCGACAGGGCAGGCTTGGCCGCCCCCCGGACTGGATGACTCCCTGGACCTCGCCGGGCTCGGCGAGGCGCTCGACCGCAAGGTCAAGGGCTATTCGATGGGTATGAAACAGCGGCTGATGCTGGCCCAGGCCCTGATGCGCAAGCCAGACGTGCTGATCCTGGACGAGCCGGCCAACGGACTGGACCCCGGCGAGGTCCGCGCTCTGCGCGAGCACCTGGGGGAACTGGCCAGGCGAGGGGCCGCCGTACTCGTCTCCAGCCACCAGCTCGCCGAGGTACAGCAGATGGCCACCCACGTCGTCGTCATGAACCACGGCCGACTCATCGCCGCCGGACCGATGGACGAACTACTGGGCGCTGCCGGAACCTACCGCCTCCAGGCGGACGACACCGACAAGGCGGCTGCCGTACTGCGCACACTGCCCGGCGTCGCGACGGCCACGACACAGCACGACGAGATCGTCGTCACTGCGCCCGGCGTGCCCTCCCGCGACCTCGTACGTGCGCTGGTCACGGAGGGCATCGGCGTCACCTCTGTGCAGCAGGAGAGCAAATCCCTGGAAGAAGCCTTCCTGACCATGACACAACAAGGAGCCGACGACCATGCTGCGCGTTGAACTGACCACCCAACTGCTGCGGATCCGCACCCTCGTCGTCCTCGCCTGCCTCGCCGCCGTCCCCGTCATGGCCGGCTTTTCGTTCGCCTCCAAGGCGGGGCACCAAAACGGCCGTCAGACCGGCCTGTTCGGCGCTTCCCCCTACTCCGCGCTCAACCACGCCATGGCGAGCATGGCGTTCATCGAACCGCTACTCCTGCCGATCATGGTGGCTCTGCCCGCCGCCGCGATCGCCTCCTCCGACCGGGAATGGGGAATCCTGCGCTACCTGTACGTCGCCCCTGTCAGCCGAACGCGCCTCCTGACGGCCAAACTCGGAGCCCTGGCCGTCCTCACCACGGTCGCCACTTTGTGTGTGCTGACGGCCGGCCTGCTCGCCGGGCTTGCCATTTTCGGCTGGCACCCGTTCCACATCATCGGCGCTCCGAATCTCACCGGCGCCGAGACGGCCACCCGCGTCCTGTCGGCGACCGGCTACTGCCTGCTGTGCATGCTGAGCATCGCAGCGATCGCGTTCGCGCTGGGACTCCTCCTGCCGCGCGGCATCGAAGCCCTGGGCACCGCCGTGGTCTTCGTGATCGCCGCCAGCATCTTCAACGGTTCGCACACCCTGCACGCCGTGCAGGCCATCCTGCCCATGCACTACTGGCAGAACTGGACCCAGCTGTTCGACCCCGCCGGGACGGCCCACCTCGGCACCGGCGTCGCGGTCCAGATCGCCACGATCATCCTGGCCACCTGCGCCGCCGTCCTCGTGCTCTTCCGACGGGACCCCGCGGCATGACACCCGGCCGCCCGCGACGCCCGACCTCTGCGACGACACCTCGCTGCGACCTGACGCCGCGATCGGCGAGACGATGGACACCGCCGTGCCGGCCGCGGCGACTGCGACGCGCGACTACGCCTCGGCAACGACGATGTAGAACGTCACCGCGGCGAAAAATGGGCCCTGCCTGAGATGGCTCAACCAGGCTTCCACCGCATCGTCGGTGAAGTAGTCGGCCTCGACGGCTCTTCGACTGGTGCGTTCCAGGCCGAGGATCTTGTCCGCGGCCTGCACGTCCCGGAAGACCGGTGTGACAGGGATGACCGTGGGCACGGTGAAACCGCTCTCGGTCGCCAGGCGCGGAAGTTGCCTGCCGATCGCCGCGTTGCGGACCACTTGTTCGGCCACATGGCGGGTGTACGCACGCGTCAGGTCGCTGTCCGGATGGTCGACGGCCAGGGTCTCCCAGTCAGGCTCGCCCATGACCAGCCGCCCGCCCGGCCGCAGGACCCGGCAGATCTCACCGAGCGCTGCCAGGGGATCGGCGACGTGCTGCAGGACCCGATCGGTGCGGGCGCGGTCGGCGCTATGGTCGGGCATCGGCAGGTCGTGAATATCTGCGTGCCGGACGTCCACCACGTCCCGACCGGTCATGCGTGCCCGGGCGGCGTCCACCATGTTCTGGTCGTGGTCGACGCCGATGACAGCGCCGGCCGGGGTGACTGCCTCGGCGAGCGCCTCAAGGTCGGTTCCGGGACCACAGCCGAGATCAAGCACCCTGTGCCCGGCACGCAGATCGAGTTCGTCGAGCATGCGCCGCTTGTAGGAGCGGCCAAGATCGCTCGTGGCGAGCCGGTCGAGATAGGTGACGGGATCGGGTTTGGCCGTCTCGAACGCGGAGGATGTCATGCGTCCCAGTCAACCAACTGCCCTTGCCCAGAGGGGTGTATCACGACAACATGCGACTCCACTACCGGCGGCGTCACCATCAGATGACCAGCTGGACGCCGGACAGGCCGCGGGCGATCAGTGAGCGCAGGAACGCGAGCCGGCCTGCGCCGTCCTCGGCGGTGGCCACGTCCAGGCCCAGGATCTCGCGGTGCCCGTCCGCGTTGACGCCGACCGCGATCAGCGCGTGGACGTTGATGATGCGGCCGCCCTCGCGGACCTTCTGAGTCAGGGCATCGACCCAGACGTGCGCGCAGGGACCGGCGTCCAGGGGGGCCGGTTACGAAACTCGGCAACCTGCTCGTCCAGATGCTTGGTCATCGCGCTGACCTGCGACTTCGACAGCTGAGTGACGCCCAGGCTCTCGGCGAGCTTCTCGACTCGACAGGTGGAGACCCCGAGCAGGTAGGCGGTGGCGACCACCGAGATGAGGGTTTGCTCGGCCCGCCGGCGTCGCTCCAGCAGCCAGTGCGGGAAGTAACTCCCGGACCTGAGCTTGGGGATGGCGAGTTCGACGGTGCCCGCCCGGGTTTCCCCACTCCCGCGGGCGATATCCGTTGCGGTGGTTGACTCTCTCGTCGCTGACCTGGCCGTATTCGGCGTTGCAGAGGGCGTCCGCCTCGGCGGACATGAGCGCGTCGGCGAACGTCTTGACCATCGCGCGCAGCAGATCGGGACTCGCCGCGGCGAGGTTGTCCTCAGCGAGGACGTGCAGGGGCAGACTGTCGGGTGCGGTCATCGTGCTGATCTCCTTCGGGCTTCGACACCTCGAAGATCAGCCGGTGGCCGTTCATCCATGCGGGCCTCATCCCAACGCCGGAGCAAACCCCCGGATCAGGTCGACCCCGTACATCACTTCCCTGGACGCAACCGGTGGCCGGCCGCAGGGGAGCTGCGCTGTGCAGGGTGCGGTGAGGCCGATGCCGGTTGTAGATCGACTCGAACTCCGCGGGTGCCGATTAATCATCCGGCCTGGTCAAGCAGCATGTTGGTACTCGTGAAGGGTTCCGCCGAGTCGGTTTCGTCGGCGGACCTCCCGGTGGCTGATGTGTCCTGGCACGCTGATCGGCTCGGGTAGTGGGCGGAGCGGAGCGGCTTGTTTCAGGGTTCGGTGCGGTCGATGCTCGTTGTAGGAGGTCTCGAACTCGCGGAGCGTGTGCAGAAGGTGGTTCTGGTTCCAGATCCCGGAGGCCCGACGTCGGTGAACGCGCCGTGGTTGCGGTTCCCCCGCGCGGGGGAACCGCAA
>NZ_JBEOZU010000124.1:0-21748 GCF_040298185.1 Streptomyces sp. NPDC001634
CACGACCTGGACCGAGCATGTGCAGGCGCCGCAGCCGCCCGGCGGGGGCAAGCGGCGCCGCGGCCTGGTCGTGGGCCTCATAGCCGGCGCCCTCGTGCTGGTCGCCGGGGGTGTCACGGCGGCGGTGGTGCTGACTGGCGGCGACGGCGGACGCAAGGCACCGTCGGCCCACGGGTCTGCCTCCCCTGACCGGCACGCACCGAGCCCGTCGGCGTCGCACCGCGCCCAGCCGAGCCCTTCCGGATCCGCGGGCGAGGACCGCCACAGTGGCGGGAGCCGGCCCCCGGGGCAGCGCCCGGCCGTCACCGGACACGTCGACGACACGGTCAACGGCCTTCACGTCCCCGTGCTGCGCGGCTGGCGGGGCACTTCCACCAAGACCGGCGCGGGCCTCGGGTACGGCACCGTGTACCACTGCCCGGCGGTGCCCGCCGACTACTGCCTGCCCGGCGGGGCGTACACGCGGGTCATCGCCCATCCTGGCGGCCTGACCCTCAAGGAGCTGGCACAAGTCGAGATCGGCGAGGTCGCGCAGAGCACGTACGGTACCAACACGAGCGGCCGGAAGGACTACGGCGGCATCACCGGACATCGCCGGACCGCCGCAGGGGCTGTGACGGTCGCGGGCCGGCAGGGGTACTTCATCCGCTGGAAGGTCAGCACGGGCAAGGGGCCCGGCGCCGTCGTGGAAGCGGCGGTGTTCCCCTCGCCGCGGGACCAGGACCGCTATCTGCTGCTCGGCTTCGGCTTCGACGACAACAGCACGGGCCCGTCCGTGACGGACATGCAGTGGATCACTGATGGCATCGAGCGCCTCGGCAGCGGCACCAGCGCCTGACCGTGGCGCCGCTCGGCCATCACAGGAACGTCCGGCCCTCGCCGCGGTACGTCGGCACGGTCGCTGTGACCTCGTCGCCCTCGATCAGATGGAGCGTGTCGAACCGTTCGCACAGCTCGCCCGCCTTGGCGTGCCGGAACCACACCTTGTCGCCGATGAGGAGGTCGTCGGCGGGCGAGCCCAGCAGCGGCGTCTGCGATGCCCTGGGCATCGGACAGCACGTGCAGCTTGCTGCCCTTCTTGCCGCGATCGACCGGGTTCGGCCCGGTCAGCGATCCCCCCTTTTGGCGCGAACGGAGGCCGCGTCGACGATCGCCGAGGTCCAGTCCACCTCGCCCCGGGCCCCGAGTTCGTCCAGCACCGCCCGGTGCAGCCGACGCCACAGGCCGGTCTCGGTCCAAACCGTGAAGCGGCGATGCGCGGCGGCGGGCGACGTGCCGAACGTCGGCGGCAGATGCCGCCAGGCACAGCCGCTGGTCAGCGCGTACACCACTGCCGTGAACACGGCCCGCTCGTCACACGGAGCGGTCCCACCACCTTGCCGACGAGCGGCGAACGACGGCAGCAACGGGGCGGCCGGCTCCCAGAGTTCATCAGGAACCAGACGCTTCGATAGATCAGCACCCACGACCGGCATCATGCCGCACGAACATCAAGTCACGTGAGACAACCTCTAAGCCTTGATCGGTGCGGCCGACCTGGCGGCCTGCTCGATCTTCGCGCAGTAGGCTGCACGGGCTTCCTCGTCGATCTGCTTCTCGTGTTCGGCGCGCAACCCGGTCCGGCCGTCGAGGCCCTCGCGCAGGATATCGGCGTGCCCGGCATGCCGGATGGACTCGCCGAGGACATGGACCATGACGGCGAACAGGTTCGTGTTGGAATAAGGCTCCGGCCACCACGGCACGTGGCCGGGGGCGTCGAGGGGAAGCTCGTTGACCGTCGCGTCCGAGTGTTCCCACGTGCGCCGGTAGAACCCGATGATCTGATCGCGGGTCTCGTCCTCGGTCGCCCACAGATCGCTGCCGTTGGAGTCCTGCCACCGGGGAAGCGGTTCCGGGGAAGGGCGGTCGAAGACCTCGCCGAAGTACCTGGCCTCGACGGTGGCCACGTGTTTGACCAGGCCGAGGAGGTTGGTCCCGGTCGCTGTCAAAGGTCGCCGGGCGTCGTATTCGGACAAGCCGTCGAGTTTCCAGAGCAGCGCCTTGCGGTCCAGCCGCAGTCTCCCGTGCAGGTTGTCCTTCGCGAATTCATCGATCATGCGGCATGAGCCTGCCATGGGCTGCTCGTGGTCTCAAGATCCCGTACGTGGTCCGCAACGACTGGCACCTCCGAGGCCTGGCCATGGCCGCCGCCCTGACCTGCTACAAGAAGCTCGCGAAACTTGCCACGTGAGACAACCTCTAAATACGTTTCCCAACTGGAGGGCGGCCGGGTTGCACTCGCCGAGGCGACGGCCGCAGTCGAAGGGCACCAGTGCGCTGCTTGCCTCCCGCCTTCACCAGGCCCCGGTCCTTGAGCGCGGTCAGTAGCAGGTCGAGCGCCTTCTCCTCCATCCAGTGCTCGACCCGCCGTGTGCGGAACTCGGACAGCACCGAGGCGTCGAACCCGGGATCATACAGCTCCAGGCCGAGCGCGTATTTCAGGTCCATGCCGTACCGCCCCCGATGCGCCGCCGCCCGATCGGTGAGGTTCTCGGCGAACTGCAACACCGTCACCAGCACGAGCTGGCCCGGTGACCAGCCTGGCAGCCGTCTGCCTCCTAACGCCTCGGCGAACTCGGCGTCCGCGAACAACTCGCCCAGTTCGTCACGGACCCGCATCGCCAACGGGTACGGGCCCCGTGCGCCACCGCCCGCGCCACCTGCGCGGTCAGATCAGGCACCGTCGGCCACGGCCTCGGCTGCATCGACATTCCACACCCCACCCGCGACCGGGAACGCCAAGACGGCCGCTGCCGTCCTGACCAACGAGCCGCCAGCCCCGCTGGGCACGGCATAAGCCAGCAGGATCGGGTTGGGTCGGGCCGGGGCGCGGTATTGGCCTTGCGACCAGCCCGTTTCCCCGAGCCGCCCGCCGCACCCGCCGTGCGTGTTTCCACGCAACGGGCGCTCCACGTGCCTTGGCCGCTGGTCAGCCGCTTGTGTTGGCGGCTGCCGGTCGTTGTGTCCACGGAGTCGGGATGTTACTGCCGCGGTAGCGGTAGCGGATCACTTTGACGCTGGATGCGCCGGTGAACTCGACCCCGTCGCAGATGAGCTTCCAACTGCCTGGTCGGCAGAACCGGCGGCGTGGTTCCCTCCTGCTGAGACGAGAGTGCTTGTGGAAGATCCAGCGGACGATGCGATGCCACGCGTGGTCATCGACCGTGCTGAATACCGCCTTCGACACCCCGTGCCGGAAGTAGTTCGCCCACCCGCGCAGGGTGCGGTTGAGGCCGGCCAGCAGCTCGTCCACGTCCCTGTGCAGGTCCGATCTGCGTGTTCTGTCTTTCACCTTGTCCTTGATCGACTGGATGGCCTTCTTGGACGGCTTGGTGTAGACGTAGTGCTTCTGCGTTCCTGGTTTCCGCTGCCTGCGGATGTGGAAGCCGAGAAAGTCGAAGCCCTCATCGATATGGACCACTTGGGTCTTCTCCGGTGCCAGTCGCAGCCCCAATGGGGCGAGTACGCCGGCCACCTCCTCGCGCAGCCCCTCGGCATGGCGGCATTGCCCGGAGACCATCAGTAAGAAGTCGTCCGCGAAACGGATCAGCCGCCAGTTGCCCAGTCCGCGCTTCCTGCGCTTGACCCGCCGCTTGTAGCTGCCCATCTCCTGCTGCCACTGCCGGGCGAAGTGCTCGTCCAGCGCGGACAGTGCGATGTTGGCCAGCAGAGGGGAGAGAATCCCGCCATGCGAGGTGCGGTCAGCGTCTCCTCCCGGTCGCCGGAGGTCGTCATGACCCCGGATTTCAGGAACCGCCGCACTGGCCAGCTCGCTTCCCGAGAAGCCTCACGGGACTGATCGTCCTCACGGACAGCGTCATCTCCTCGACCCGCACCGGCCCGCACCGCGATGCCGCATCACGCGCCGTTGAGGATTTCCGAGGTCTCCAGGTCGAGTTCGACGATCAGCTCGTCCAGATGCAATTTCTTCTCGATGCTCAGCGCCAGCACTTCGCCCTGAGCCAGAGTCTCCAAGGTCGCGGCGGCAAACCCCCGCGCAACGGCACCCAATGCGTGAGTCATCGCCTCCCCGGCCGCGTCAGGGTCGTCGTCCGCATAGTGCAGAGAGATCCGGTATGCCTCTGCGGCCCGGGCGACCAGGTTCGTGAATGCCCCGGTGCGGTGCACGTCCCCGGCGTCATAGCCCAGGACAAGGGGTTCACTCAACTGAGGAGCCGTTCGAACCGGCGATTTGTCGTCAGCCTCCAGATGATCGATTCCAAGGGGTTCAGTGGTCGTAGGCGGTCAGTGCGCGCATGACCGGCTGGCCGCGCATGAACCTGGCTCCACTCATCAGGCCCCCTTGGAATCGATCATCCAGGGAACCGGGAGGCGTTCTACCGGCGGACCGCCGAGATCAGTCCGCCGGGCCGCTCCTCGCGCTGCGGCGGGGTGCTGATCGGGCGGCCGTAGGCGGCAGCGCACTCGCGCAGGGTATGGCTGGCGGCCTCCCAGCCGTGCCCTGCCAGCCAGCCCACCGGGTCGTCGGGCATCTCCGAGACCCACATGGACGCCGCCGATCCCGGCACGGCGTCCGCGCTGAAGCGCTCGATCACGCCGCGCGAGCCCAACGTCAGCCCCATCCGACTGCCTGCCGCCGACTGCGCGCTGATCCGGGCCAGCAGCAGCTCCACCGCGTCCTCGGGCAGATAGATCAGCAGTCCTTCGGCGATCCACACGGTCGGCACCGCCGGGTCGTGCCCTGCGGCAGCCAGCGCGCCTGGCCAGTCCTCACGCAGATCCACCGCGACGGTGATCCGCTCGCAGCGTGCGACGGCCCGCTCCTGGCGCAGCACCGAAGCCTTGAAGTCCAGTGGCGCGGCGGTGTCGACCTCGAACAGCCGGGTGCCCACGGGCCAGTCCATCCGGAAGGCCCGACTGTCCATGCCGGCGCCGAGCAGCACGACCTGCCGGACCCCGGACGCGGAGGCCTGCTGCAACAGGTCGTCGAGGAACTTCGTCCTGATGACGATGGAGAACGCCACGCCCAGCCGGCGGCGTCGCGCGGCCTCGTCACCGGGCAGCGGCGGCGAGGAGGGCCCCAGGCCGCCGGCGGTGGCGAAGGCCTGTGCCAGTGGGTCGCGGAACAGCGCGTTCTCCCGCTCGGTCTCCAGCGCCCGCACCCTGGCCACCCCCACCGCCGTGGCCCACACTCCCGACGGCTGCACCCGCTCCTGCTCATCAGTCACCGCATCAGCCTAGATGATCGATTCCAAGGGGGCCTGATGAATGGAGCCAGGTTCATGCCCGGCCAGCCGGTCATGCGCGCACTGACCGCCTACGACCACTGAACCCCTTGGAATCGATCATCTAGATCCGTCACACCATCGATCATGTCGGCTCAACGAGTCGTCCACCAGCTTGTCACCGGTCCCAGATCAGATACAGGTACTCAGCTTGTTCTTTATGGTCTGACCTGGTCACGTTCGGCAATGGTCCCGGGCCGCCTGTCCGTTTTGCCCACGTCGTAGCGGGTGGCGGGGCGTCGGTTCTTCGAGCCGGGTGGTCGGCCGGGGCCGGGTCGGTTGGGTTTCGGTGCACGGGTCGGGCAGGGCAAGTTGGGGCGGAGGTTCCTGAACCCCCGGCGGACCCGGGCGGGGGTGAGCCGGCCGGGCTCGGCCGGCTTCTCCCAGGGGCGGCGGAGGTCAGCGGCCAGCGGCCGGGTGAGGCGGAGTTGAGTGTGGGCCGCGATGACCAGCCAGGTCCACCGATCCGCCGCCTCGGGGGCGCGAAGCTTGGGGCGGGTCCAGCCGAGTGTCTGCTTGATCATCCGGAAGGTGTGCTCGAGGTCGAATCTGCGCAGGAATGCCTGCCAGCGCAGGTCGACGTCTTCGCTCGCCATGCCGGTGGCTGACGACCACAGCCAGACGGGCAGCGGATTGTGGCCGCCAGGCAGGCGCTCGACTTCCAGGCGGATCAACGTGCCCTCGATGAGCGGGAGTTCCCCGGTGTGGTCAATCCACGCGGAGCGGGTGGTCAGCCGTGGATGGATGCGGTCCCAGGCCATCACGCGAGCGGTGCCATAGCGGTGGGTGACCTGAACGGTCGCAGCATCGGGCTCGCCCCAGGTCTCGGGCTTGGCGAAGCGGAACTCCTTGCCGTGCTTGGGTGGCCGTCCGCCCTGCGGCGGCGAGACCCAGGGGACCGGTACGGGCTTGCGCATGACGCGGTCCGTGCGCATTCGACCGAGAACCTCCACCGGCAGTCCTTCCAGCAGATAGGCCATGCGCGGGGCGTCGTAGCCGGCGTCCAAGACGATCAGGATGTCGCGGTCGCCCTGCTGCCACCGCCCCATCTCGATCAGGTCCTCGACCACGCGGCGGACCTGGGCCGCGGTGACCTCGGCTACGTCGTCGGCTGGCCCCAGCCGCAGCGCGTCCAGGATCTGGCACCACGAGGTCCGGCCCGACTCCAGCGCGGCAACGAACGAGTAGGGCGAGCCGGGCACGAACTGGTCCGAGGACCGGCTGCTGCGGCCGTAGACGTGACAGAACAGGCGGTTCGCGCTGGTCGGTGCGTCGGGCCGGAGCCAGTGGGTGACGTCCACCGCCAGGACCAGGCGCCCGTCGGCGGCCTCGGGCTGCGGCAGCCCAGCCAGCACCTGCCGCAGCCGCGGCACGTCGACGTTCCCGCTGTTCAGCGCGTCGTACATGGCGCCGTGCCCGCGCCGGTGCTCGGCCGTCATCGTCAGGTCCACCGGCGTGGTCACCGGTCCGTCCGAGCACAACAACGCGTCGGTCAGCTCGAACAGCGTGTCCCCACGCGCGGTCAGGCAGTCGAAGAAGTCGTCCCGGAAGTGTGACGCCACCGCGAACGCCGCCCGCCGGACGTCATGCTGCAGCAAACTCATTCCCCCACGGCCTTCGTGCTGGTCAAGTGCCTTTTTGGTCGGAGCACAGGATCAGACGAAGGCCGTGTTCACGTCCCGTGAATCCCCGTACGGGCGATCACGTTCGGGCCGGTGTTCGAGGCCATCATGTGATCAGCCCCCGGGGCCGCTTGGGTGACCGGGGGACAGCGGAAGTGACGTGGTCAACCAGATCGCTGGGCGTTTGGGCCGAGATCGCGTCCGTCCAGGACTTCAATGTCGGTGATAGTGGTCCGGGAGGGATTCAAGCTCAGCCAGATGATGTCCATGCCATCGCGTTCGAGTTGGATCACCGAGGAACCCGACGAACCGGGCGGCGCAGTCAGCAGGTTGATGCAAGTTGCGGTACAGGTGCACGGGCCGTAGTAGGGCAGGTCAGCGACCACCTCGGCCAACGGTTCACCCTCAGCACGCAGCAGTTCAGCGATCTCGGTAGCAAGTGCCGGGAACGCATCCGCCAGCCGTGGGTACAGCCCATCTGTCACCACGGCACCGTACATGTGGCTGGCCCTGAGAAGCATCAGAGGTTAAAGAACAAGCTCAGTCGATACAGAACTCGTTGCCCTCGATGTCCTGCATCGGGATGCACGAATCATTGCCGTCATACAACGTTTGCACGTGTACCGCGCCGAGCGGGACCAGTCGTGCGCATTCGGCCTCAAGTGCGGCGAGGCGCTCTTCACCCACGAGTCCAGTGCCGACCCGCACGTCAAGATGCAGCCGGTTCTTGGCGGCCTTGCCTTCGGGGACGCGCTGGAAGTACAGTCGCGGGCCCACACCTGAGGGATCTATGCAGGCGAACCATGAATCCCGCTGCTCAGGTGGCTGCGAGCGCTTGAAATCGTCCCAAGTGGCAAACCCCTCCGGTGGCGGCGGCACGACATACCCCAGCACCTCGCACCAGAAACGAGCGAGGCGCTCAGGTTCTGCGCAGTCGAAGGTGACTTGGAACTTCTTGATCGATGACATCGGTCCACTGTAGTGGCGCGTGCTGGTCACCGAGATCCCGGGGTTTCATCGCCGTGCGGGTCGAGGTCCGCGCTCGGAGGGGAACAGCGGGGCTCCCGGCCTGGTGTGGTCGGCTTCGAAGTGGCCCCACATGTCTTCAATGAACCACTGCAGGTTGCGGTCGGCTCCGTTGATCAGTGGCACCAGCCGCGGCTTCGGCCCGCGCCGCCGGGAGCCCCTGCCGTGCCGGACATTGAGCTTGCCGAACCGGCCCAATTCCCACCGGACGTCGTCCAGGTCGAGTATCCGTGCCTCGTTGATCCGCAGACCCACGTCGGCCGCCAGTCGGGCGACCGCGTAGTTGCGGGCGGCCGGGCCGAACTTGCGACAGGACACCAGCTCCTCCCGCCACCCGGCGAACAGCTCCTCGATCTCCGCTTCGCCGGGCCGGATCGGCAGCTGCGGTTCCACCCGGGCCCGCGGCCGGTTCATCTCGTCCAGAGGGCACTCAACCACACGTCCGGTGAGGTTGTGCAGCTCGACCTTGTGCCGCAGCTCAAGGAACTGGAAGAACACCGCCAGCGCGCCCGCCCGGCCGGTGCGGGTCGACGGTTTGGCAAGAAGGAAACCCGACAGGGATGAGGCTTGCACACTCCGGACGAAGTCGGGTCAGAACGGCCTGCGGTCACCCGGAAAAGGGAACAGGCCCAGGTCCAGTCACTCCCAGCGGCGCCAGGGAGCTACGGACGAGCGCGGAACTCGGGGACTATTGCTCACCCTGGTGGGGTTCCCAGAGGGGAGTTGTCCGTTTTGCCGTCGGGTGAGGCCGGGTTTCTGTAGCGTGTCCACTCCTGGCGTACGCATGGAGAGATGCAACGGGTGGGGTGGGATCCGGTCTTGGCGGGATTGTTGGCAGCGTTGGCGGGTGGCGCCGGCGGCGAGATCGGATGGCAGGCGTGGGTGGTGCCGGTGTCCTGGTGCGGCGCCCGTTCGTCCGCGGGCAAGGCTCCGCCGGTGATTCCGTGGCGGGTTCCGGGGAGCAGGAGTTGGCGGAGCTGGAGCAGGCCCCTGACGATCCGGCTCTGGCGCAGGCGCCGAGTGAGGCGTTGGCGTTGCGGGCCGCCATGGAGGTGGACTTCCGCACGGGGCTGGGGCAGTGGTACGAGGGAGCAAAGCTGATGTGCACCGACGGCGAGGTGCACAACACCATCAGCGGTGGCTCCTTCCACGGGCTGACGGTGCAGGGCAGGAACTTCTCCGGGATCCTCTTCACCACGTCGCCTCCGCTCCCGGCAGCCCCCGAGGCGGGGGTGGCCCCGAGGTGACCGAGATGGGCGACGCGCACCGCGAGTCGGATGGGCCGGTGTCAAACCGGATCAGCGACGGGGTCTTCTTCCAGGCGGTGATCCAGGGCCGGGACATCACCGTGCAACTGCCCCACACGATCGACCGAGCGCTGTCCGGTCTGCCCGACCGTTCCCCCACCTTCACAGGCCGCGATGAGCAGCTGAAGGAGCTGCTCACGGCGCTGGACCCCGCTCAGGGCCCGGGGGAGCCGGCACTGGTGGCGGTGGCGGGACTGCCCGGGGTCGGCAAGACCGAACTGGCGGTGCAGACCGCCGAGCGGGCTAGGCAGCAGCCCGGCTGGTTCCCGGGCGGGATCCTGTTCATCGACCTGTTCGGCTACGACAACGAACGGCGCATGTCCGCCGAAAGCGCCCTGGACAGGCTGCTTCGCGCGCTGGGCATACGCGCCGAGGACATCCCCGCCGAGTCGCAGGACCGCAGCCGGCTCTACCGCAGCGTGCTCGCGGCCCTCGCCGAGGAGGGCCGGCGGATTCTGATCGTCATCGACAACGCCTCCTCCGCCGAACAGGTCCGCCCGCTGCTGCCCACCGACGGCACCACCGCGACTCTGCTCACCTCCCGCCACACCCTGGATGTCGGCGCCCGCCTGTACGACCTGGACATCCTGGAGCCCGCGGCCTCGATCGAGCTGCTCCGTCAAGCCATTCAGCACGCCCGCGACACCACCGACACCCGCGTTGAGGACGCCCCCGAGGACGCCGCAACCATCGCCCATCTGTGCGCTGGTCTGCCACTGGCCCTGCGCATCGCTGCGGCCCTGCTCTTCGAAACCTCCACCCGCCCCCTGGCCTCCCTGGCCCAGGCCCTGCAGGCCGAGCACACTCGGCTGAACCGGCTGCGCCGTGAGGACCGCGCGGTGCGCGCCACCTTCGACCTGTCATACCAGTGCCTGGAGGAGCAGCATGCCCGCCTGTTCCGCCTGCTGCCGCTCAACGCCGGCCCCGATGTCTCCACCGAATCCGCTGCCCACCTGGCCGGGCTGGACGAGACCGAAACCGAAACGCTCCTGGCGGACCTGGCCCGAGCCCACCTGGTCGAGGCCGGGCACACGTGGGGTCGTTGGCGACTGCACGACCTGATCCGTCTCTATGCCGACGAACGGGGACATGCCCACGCCGAAGCCGACCAGCGCGATACCGCGCTGCTGCGTCTCTTGGACCACTACCGGAGCATCGCGCGGGCCGCCGACAGCCACCTCAAGTCCCAACCCGCAAACGCCTCACGGCGCTTTTCCGACCGGCGGCAGGCTTTGGCTTGGCTGGACGACGAACGCCTCAACCTGGTTGCCACCGTCACCGCAGCCGCGTCCCTGGGCCACCCCAAGGCCAGCACGTCGCTCGCCTTCGCCCTCGCCCGGTTCCTTGACTACCGTCGCCACTTCGACGACTCGATCACCGTCAACACCACAGCCTTGGCCGCCTGCCGGGAGCTCGGCGACCGCTGCTGCGAGGGAACGGCGTTGACCAACCTCGGCGCGGCCCTGCAGCAGGTACGCAGGTCCGACGAGGCCATCGACATGCTCACCCAGGCTGCCGGCATCTGCCAGGAGCTCGGCAACCGCCGCGGGGAGGCTGCGGCTTTGAACAACCTCGGCACGACCCTGGAGAAACTGCGCAGGTTCGACGAGGCCATCGATGTGCTCACCCACGCCACAGCCATCCACCGCGAAGTGGGCAATCGCCGGGATGAAGCCGGTTCGTTGAACAACCTGGGCGTGACGCTGGCCAATGTACGCCGCTTCGACGAGGCCATCGACATGCTCACCCAGGCTGCCACCATCTGCCGGGAGCTCGGCAACCGCCGCGGGGAGGCTGCGGCTTTGAACAACCTCGGCACGACCCTGGAGAAACTGCGCAGGTTCGACGAGGCCATCGACGTGTTCGCCCAGGCCGCCGCCATCGGCCGGGATCTCGAGGACCGCCACCGAGAGGTTGCGGCATTGCACAACCTTGGCCGGGTTCTGGCTGAGGTGCGCAGGTTCGACGAGGCCGTCGACATCCACAACCAAACCGCCACCGCCTTCAGGGAGCTCGGCGACCGCCACAGCGAGGGCACGGCGTTGAGCAACCTGGGCCTGGCGCTGGCGGGCATGCGCAGGTTCGACGAGGCCGTCGACGCCCACACCCGGGCCGCCACCATCCACCGGGAACTGCACGACCGCCACAGTGAGAGCAAAGCGTTGAACAATCTGGGCCTGGCGCTGGCCGGCCTGCGTAGGTTCGGGGAGGCCGTCGACGCCCACACCCAGGCCGCCACACTCTACTGGGAGCTCGGCGACCGCCACAGCCATGGCACGGCGTTGACAAACCTGGGTGCAGTCCTTGGGGAACTGCGCAGGTTCGCCCAGGCCATCGATGTGCTCACCCAGGCCGTCGCCACCTTCCGGGAGCTCGGCGACCGCCACAGCGAGGGCGCGACGCTGGGCAACCTCGGTTTGGCCCTTCGGGAGGGGTACAGGTTCGACGAGGCCGTCGAAACCCACACCCAGGCCGTCGCCACCTTCCGGGAGCTCGGCGACCGCCACAGCCAGGGCATGGAATTGAACAACCTCGGCCTGGCCCTGCAGGAGGTGGGCAGGTTCCAGGAGGCCATTGACGCCGCCACCCAGGGCCTGGCCATCTGCCGGGATCTGTGCGACCGTCACGGCGAGGCCATGGCGTTGAGCAACCTGGGCCTGGCGCTGGCGGGCATGCGCAGGTTCGACGAGGCCGTCGAAACCCACACCCAGGCCGCCACCATCCACCGGGAACTGGACGACCGCCACGGCGAGGCTGGGGCGTTGACCAACCTCGGCACGGCCCTGCACGGGGTGCGCAGGTTCGACGAGGCCGTGGAAGCCCACACCCAGGCCGCCACTGCCTACCGGGAACTCGGCGACCGCCACAGCGAGGGCGCGACGCTGACCAACCTCGGCCTGGCCCTGCGGCAGTTACACAGGTTCGACGAAGCCATCGACGCCCACACCCAGGCCGCCACCGCCTACCGGGAACTCGGCGACGGCTTCCGCGAGAACCAGGCACTGAGCACGCTCGCCGCCACCTACCGGTCCGCTGGGGATCCGGAGCGGGCCATCCTGCTCTACCGGCAGACCCTCACGGATCGCGTGCGGGAGTTTGGCGAGGACCACCCCCACACTCTGGCATCCCGCAACAACCTCGCCGCCGCCTATCTATCAGTGGGAGATCCCGGCCAGGCCGTCCCGCTGTTCGAACGGACGCTCACCGATTGCCGGCGGCTCCTGGGCGAGGACCACCCATTGACCACAGTGGTGCGCGACAACCTGGCCACGGTACGGGGCAGCTGAGCTCGGTACCCACGCTGGGTGGGCTCGGCTCAGCCGGTCCAGTAACGGCGACACCCCATCAGATCATCAGCGCAGACGGCCGCCAGACATCGCATGGCGGCCTCCCTCGACGGTTACCGACCGGAGGTCGCGCATGACCGAGGTGCGCCCTTCCGCCGCGACGACCGCGACCGGCTTGCATCCGCCGCAACCGCCCGGAGTCGGCGCCCGGCCGGCCTCGATCTTGGGCAGTGTCTCCGCCGACACCCCCGCCGCTGCGGCGACCTCCACCATGCTGCGGTCGCCGCGCGCACGACGCAGCAGTGCGCCGAACCGCTCTCCCCGCTGTTGTTCCCACGGAGTCAAAGGAGTCCTCACATGCCCGTGAAACTAATACCGGTATAAGAATTGGATGGCGCGCGTGAGGCAGGGAGTCGCAGGACATGGTGGAGATCAAGACCGACGCAGCGCTGGACGCGATGAGGGAAGCCGGGCGCGTCGTGGCCCACGCCCTGGCCGCTGTCCGGGAAACGGCAGGCGTCGGGGTGTCCCTGCAGGAACTGGACCAACCGGCCCGCACCGTCCTCAGCAGGGCCCGCTCACCCTTCCTCGGCTACCGGCCCTTCTCCGCCCCCGCCCATCCCGGCGGTGATCTGCACCTCGGTCAACGACGCCGTAAGCCACGGCATCCCGACCGGCTACCGCCTGCGCGACGGCGACCTGGTCAGCATCGACTGCGGCGCGGAGCTCGACGGCTGGACCGGCGGCGCCGCCATGGGCTTCATCGTCGGCACCCCCCGGCCCGCCGACGTGGACCTGATCAACGCCACCCAGCGCGCTCTCGATGGTTGGTGCTTCGTCCGGGCTCTGCCGCAGGAACTCCCTGTCGTCTTGGGGGAGTTCCGCCGTGTGCTGGCAGCTGGCGGCCACGTCCTGGTCGGCTTTTCTGTCGGCGGTGATCCATTTCACCTGGCGCAGGTCTTCGATCACGCAGTTGCGCCGGCCTGTCGGTGGTCGCCGGACCGCCTCGCTGCGATGCTGCGTAGGCCGGGGTTGGCTGAGGTGGCCCGGGTGGTTCGCGGGCCTCAGCTCACCGGGCGGTGGCGGTTTCAGGAGGTTCAACTGCTGGCCCGCAAAGCCTGGGCGGGGGCTGCCTGACCGGGTACGTGACCGCATCCGAACGGGGGCTGTCAGGCTCATGGTTGGGGAGATGAGGGCTTTGCTCTGTCGTTGCCGGCAGTGCCGGAGGCAGTCTGAGCGCCACTGGTCGGTGGGTTGGCGCGGTCGCTGACGATGAGTTGGAAGGCGCTGCAGGGGTTGGTGGCGAAGGCGTGCATCAGGGCGGATGTCTTGGGTACGGGCGATGCTTCGGTTTCGTGTGGCAGTTGGCTGGTAGGTGGCCGAGGCCGGCACGTTCGGTCAGGCTGTCGTGATGACGGATTCGATGCTGCGGTGCCGGGCGGCGCCGTGCGTGAAATCGGGTGCGCCTGACGTGCCCTTGCGCAGGTCGTCCAGGAACTGCCGGTAGGCATGGGCAACTGCATAGGCCGGCGCGTCGGCTCGGGGGTGCAGTTGGGGGACGCGATCGTACGATTGGGGCACCGGCATGGGAGTGAGTCCGGTGGACCTTCCGCGGCCGCCTTCGAGGGTGATTGGGCTGAGCTGGGGATGGCCGATCGGGGCCGTGAGGACGAGGTCGCCCTCCGTGCCGTTGATCTCCCAGCGGAAATTGGTCCCCCGGGCCATGCCTCCACGGTAGTGGAAGGTGGCTACCGCGCCACCCGGCAGCCGTCCCGAGGCCACCACCTGATCCGCAGCGGTCATGGGCACGGGCTGTCCGCTCTCGGAGTCCACGGCCGACGTACGCCGCGACGCCAGTTGGATCCGCAGTTCCTCGGGCTCTCCCAGGACGGACGCGAGTCCGTCGAGGGTGTGGCTGAAGGGAATGGTCCGCAGTGTCGCGCCGTTGGCGGCGTCGAGCACGTAGCGATCGCCGGGGCCGACGGTGGCACCCCAGGCACCGCCGGAGCCGACGACCGTCGTGGACAGCACTTCCCCCACGTAGCCGTCGGCCACGAGATCGCGTGCGTAGGCGAGGGCCGGGTGCGACCGCGCCTGGAGCCCGACGACGGTCGGCACAGCGCGGCTGCGCGCTTGCTGCGCCATGTCCTCGGCCTCGGCGAGCCCGTTGCCCAGCGGCCACTCGCACAGCACGCTCTTGCCGGCGCGCAGCGCCGTCTGCACCAGTTCCCGGTGGTGCGGCACCTTCACCGCCACGACCACGAGGTCCACCTCGTCGCAGGCAGCCAGTTCGGCCGCCGTCCCGAAGGTGCGGGACACGCCGTGCTTCTGTCCGGAGCGCTCCGCCGACTGTTTCGAACTCGTGCTCAGGGCCCTCAGTTCGTAACCCGGGACGGCGCGCAGGGCCGGCAGGTGAGAGCGCTCGGCCCAGCTCCCGTGCGCCCCGAGTCCGATGATCCCTACTCCGATCGGCTTCTCGGACCGGGCCAGCTCGGCGAGGAGTGACTCAGATGTGTTCATGATTCGCAGCCTGTTCTTTGTGTAGATGGCACCGACGTCCCTCGCAGTGGCCAGGGACCGGATAGGGGAGTGACCAACCACAGGGCCCCGTCACGAGAGGACGGGCCACGTGCCCAGCAGGCGCCGGCGTAGGAGATTCACGCCCGGTGGGTGCGGGGTCAGCGCGTGACGCCGCGGATGGGCCTGTACGACACGGTGATGCTGTAGGTGCCGCGGAACTTCTGGCTCGGTTCACCGAGCATGCTGACGGAGACCATGTCGGTGGAAGCCGCGAAGTCTTCCTGGCCATCGGCGGTCAGTTCCATGTGCTTGCAGATGGCTTCGCGCCGCGCTCGCTGTCCAGCAGAGCCATGAGGGGTGCGGCGTACCGGGTTCCAGCCACCGCGCCGGCGGGGATGGCCTCGTCGATCGTGCGGAGGTCCGCGTCGGTCAGGGTGACGTCGGCCGCGGCCAGGGCTTCCTCGACGCGGTGCGGTCGGCGGGTGCCCAGGATGGCCACGATGGTGCCGCGCTCGCGGCTCTGGGCGATGACCCAGGCGGTGGCGAGTTGCGCGACGCTGATGCCGCGTGCGTCGGCGAGCGGCCGCAGCCGGTCGGCGACGGTGAGGTTCGTGGCGAGGTTGTCGGGGCGGAAGCGGGGCAGCCAGTGGGCCCGCGGGTCACCTCCGGCGGGTTGTTGGTACGTGCCGGTGAGCAGGCCGTGTGCGAGGACCCCGTAAGCGGTGACGCCGATCCCCAGCTCGCGGCAGGTGTCCAGGATGCCGTTGGTCTCGGGATCACGGCTGAACAGGGAGTATTCGATCTGTACATCGCAGATCGGGTGCACGGCGTGGGCACGGCGGATGGTCTCCGGCCCTACTTCGGAGAGTCCGATGTGGCGCACGTATCCGGCCTGGACCAGCTCGGAGATGGCGCCGATCGTGTCCTCGATCGGGGTGTCGGGGGCAAGGCGCGAGGGGCGGTAGATGTCGACGTGGTCGGTGCCGAGGCGGCGCAGCGAGTAGGCGAGCGCGTTCTTGACGTGGGCGGGACGGCCCTCGATGCCGACGAAGGCTCCGTCGGGGCCGCGCAGACCGCCGAACTTGACGCTCAGGAGCACCTTTTCGCGATCGTCGGCGCGGAGGGCGCGGCGGATGAGGTCCTCGTTGTGGCCCATGCCGTAGAAGTCGGCGGTGTCGAGGAGGGTGACGCCGGCGGCGAGGGCCGTGTGGATGGTGGCGATGGCGTCAGCCTCGTCGGCGGGGGCTATGTGGTCGGACATGCCGGCGCAGCCCAGCGCGAGAGGGGCGACCTGCGGGCCGCCGGTTCCAAGGGGTCGGGTTTGCATGGATCCTTCTGTGGGGGCGAGAGAGGTGGGCGCGGCCGACGGGGACTGGCGAAGGAGCAGCCGCCTGCTAGTGTTGATATTTCAACACTAGGAAGAGGCGCGTTGATATGTCAACACCAGGTGGCGTGACTGCCGAGCCGGACGAGCCCATGGGCGACGCTGCACCGGAGCCCGTCGACCTCTGGTCCGCCTTCAAGCGCGCCCACGAGATTGTCCGAGCTCGCGTGATCGCGGACACCGCCGAGGCAGCGGGCCTGTCCGAGCCGGACCTGACGATCCTCGTCAACCTCAACAAGGCGGGAGGCGCCCTACGCCAGAGCGAGCTCGCCGCGTCGCTTGGCTGGGACCGCACACGCATCTCCCACCAGCTCACCCGCATGGGCAAGCGCGGACTCGTCACCCGCGAACGCGCCGACGGTGTCACCGTCACCCTCACCGACACCGGACGCCAGGCCATCACCACCGTGCGCCCCGCCCTGGACGCCGCGGTACGCCGCCACTTCACCGACAGGCTCTCCGCGCAGGAGATCGAGACACTGAGCTCCGTGCTCCGCCGGCTGTAGCCGCCGGAACATTTCTATGAACCCAGCACTCCCGGACCAGGCAGGGCTTCGGCGTAGTCGTATGACGTCCGGTTTGTGATCACCCGAGGCCGAGGAGTACGAGGGGGAGGCGAGGGTTGCGGGTGGTTCGACGGTGCTTGGTCTGGACGGCCTGGCGGGCTCCCGGGAAGAGGGGGCTGTTCACGGTGGCGGCCTTGATACGGCGGATCTCCGAGCGGCCGTGGCCGGTGCCGGGTGCGTCCCTGTGCCGCTGCCAGGCCAGCGCCTTCTCGCGCGCCGCGGCGGGGGCGGTCTCGAACTGCCCCCACTGCGGGGTCGCCTGGGACACGTCGGCCCGGTGACGGTGAAACCGGGGTCGGCGAACTGGTGCCCGGCGAGCACGGCCTCACTGCCGCCGTCCGGGCCGGCGAGGTGGATGTCCTGCCCCGGCAGGGCGACCACCTGCTACTTCACGCCGCGGAACCGGACGTGCGCCCCGGCCCTGACCACGGGCCCGGCATCCCGCCGCGCCGCGTTCACCAGGCGTCCCAGATGTCGCCCGGACACTGTTCCGCAGGGCGTGGAAGACGGCGGGTGGGACTGCGATCGGGTCACCGGCCTCTTCAGCGTCTTCGGTCAGCGGTCGTGCCCGCGTGAACGCTTTGAGGGCGGCGGGCATCAGTCCGGGGTGGCCGGCGTTGCGGGGATGGCGGTAGCCGGTCGGCCATTTCAGGTTGGCGGCGGGATGTCGTGGAGCGGGGTGAGGCGCTGACAGGTCCAGCCGTGGTGCGCGCACGCCTGCGTCACGGTTTCGGCGGCGTGGAGGGTGCGTTCGCCGCTGGCGTCGGGGTGGCTGGGGCAGTCGGCGAGCAGGGCGGTGCCGTCGGTGTAGCGGGCGGAGAGCTGGGGCACCCAGGACCGTACCTGTCCGCGGCGGTTGTGCCTCAGCAGCCGTACCGGCCGTCCGGCCATCCCGACCACGCGCGAGTTGCGGTCCAGGGCTGTCAGCTGGATGCGCATGGCGTTGGATCCGGCGGCTACGTGCCGTCCGGTCGTGGCCGGCCACCACAGGCCCGGCCCCCACGCCGCCCAGGCATCGCCGGGAACGCGGAGACGGGCGGCAGGTCCTCGAAGGCCACAGCCGGGGCCGCGTCCGCCCATCACTGCTGGACCGCCTGCCCGAGGGGGCCGAGGAAGACCGCGTCGAATCCCGCGCCCGATCCGCCCTCACCCGCTTTCCGGCGCCCGGCCCGGGGAGGATGTTGGTCTCCGGGGTCGGTCCCGCGTCCATCAAGGGCGCGAAGACCGTACCTTGGCGCGGCTGAGGGCGAGGAGCCCGCGACTCTTCGCCCTCAGCCTTCATCACCACACGAAATTGTGATTGTGGTTCGTGCAGATAATCACGATGCGGTGGTTGCTGATACGGAACACCTCGCAATGCTGGTGTCGGTGGTGCCGGTGGTGGTGCAGCCGGAACCCGAAACCGAAGCCGTTGTCGAAGCCCCGTCCGTTGTCCAGCCCGCCACGAAGATCGCCATTGAAGTGCCCGTTGTTGTTGATCACAATGTTGTTGTTCGTGATCATGTTTCCGCCGGAGGTACTGCTTACCGCCGGTGAAGGTGTCACAACGGGTGGAGCCTGCGGCGTATTGACCGGCGGCGGGGGAGGCGACATGGTCGCGGTGATTGCGGGCGGAGGCGTCGGAGGTGACGGATCAGCCATAGCGGGGCCTGCCGCGATGCCGAGGGCCATTACGGGAGCCACCGCAGTAGCGGCCATAAGACTCTTGCGCATTCTGCTGCCTCCATCTAGTTGAAGAGGCTACTTACACGTCTATATACGTGTGCCACCTCGATGGGGATTGCATCTGATCTGTCGCAGCGTAGGTTGAGCGTTTCTCATCGAACCCGTTACCCAGGAGGACTTCTGATGCGCAGGGTGACGTGTTCGATGAGCGTCTCACTTGGCGGCTGCGTCGTCGGGCCGGACGGCGACTTCGACTGGACGGCGCCCGACGAGGAAGTCTTTCGCTTCGTCACCGACGAGATACGAGAGGTCGGTGTCCCATGCCCGCCCTGGCCTGCGGCGGCCTGGCGGAGGAGATCGAGCGGTTTGCGGTGATTTACATCGGGGCGTCCCGCAAAGCGCTGTTGACGTGGCTGTGGCGGTAGAAGCACGAAAAATCATCCGACGTGCGCATGGCGAATGTTCTAGATCGCCCACAGTGATGGCCGCGGCGAGAGGACTTCGTGGCCTGGGCGAACCGTGAGGCTCTCGACCCGCAACCGCCGCCACGCGCCAAACCGGCCGCCCGAACGACCCCGACCTACCCGATCTACGAGCCGTTCCGTGCCATACCCGGACTGGAGCTGGCGCGGTTGGTCCTGCGCACCTCGAAGGAGGCGCACCGGCAGGCTGCGCAGCAGATGATGGCCGCCGGCCGGACCATTGCCCAGGATGGCAGGGCCACCATCAATCCGAACTCCAGCCTGGGCAAGGCGGCCTCGGACCTCACTCTGGGCAAGGCGGCGAAGCCGGTCCTCAGCGAGCAGTTCAGCTTCAAGGACGAGGACGGGAAGTTCCAGTTCCCCAACGTGTGGAAGGAAGTGGGCAAGCCGGGCCAACGAGGTGTGCAAGCACCTGGGCGAGCAGTCCGACAATGCCGAGATGATCAACGGCGAGTACCCCCTCGCCGGTGCCTTGTCACAGCCAACGCCGGACTCGGCGGGCATACTCCTCGTACTCCGCGCCGAACCTCGCCCGCAGGTAGCGCTCCTCGGGCCCGATCGCGCCCCAGGCCAGCGTGAGGACACCGGCCGGGACCAGCGCCAGCGCCCAGAACGACGGCCAGAGCAGCGCGATGCCGATGTCCAGCGCGATGAGCCCGAGGTACAGCGGGTTGCGGGATACCCGGAATGGCCCGTTGGCCAGCAACCGGGTCGTCGTGTCGCCCGGCAGCAGCGCGGTGCGAGTCCGCGCCATCAAGACCAGCGCCCAGCCGTTCCACAGGGCGAACGCGACAGCCAGCACCCAGCCAACCGGGCGAACGGCGGTCGACAGAGTGACCGGGTCACCGACAGCTGTGGTGAGGGCAAACCCGGCCACCAGCGGCACGCCGAGCGCGATGGGAGGCCAGACCCGGTATTTCGGCGCGTCGGGTTTCATGGGTCACTGCCTCCGGCTGGGCGTCTGGTGGGCGGCCAGCTCCATGATGGCCTCGGCGGCGTCGCCGGTCCCGTCGACCGCGTCATAGAGCCCGCGCACCCGGTTGGCGGCACGGCGGGCGCCCGTCGAGCATCTGCTGGGCGAGCGTGGCCAGCGGGGGGCCGACCCTGCGGGGTGCGAGGCAGCGGGCGGCTCCGAGTCGTTCCAGCAGTGCCACGTTGAGATCCCGTTCCAGATGCAGCGGGATGCCGATCGCGGGGACTCCGCTGGCCATGGCGGTCTGCAGGCCGCCATGGCCGGCGGTGACCACGGCCAGGTCGACCCGAGGCATGACCAGGTGACTGGGCAGCACCGCGTCGACCATCACTTGGTTGCTCGCCAGGTCGTCCAACTCGTGCACGGTGCCGGCGACCAGGATGCGGGCGCCGAGTCCGGCCAGCGCGCGCACGACACGGCGGACCAGTTCGGGTGGGGTGGAGGTGAGCGCCACGTAGGCCACCGGTCCGAGCGCGTCGAGGAACCGCTGCACTCGTGGTGGGATCGGGAGGTTCAGCCGGGCATGGATCGGTCCTGTGTAGCGCAGCCTGGTGCTCGGCCGGCAGCCCCGATGCCGGGGGGCGCCAAGCAGTGAGATCACCAGCGGGGATGCCCACGACCTCGGGGACCTCCGGCACCAGCGTGAGGTCGCCAAGCGCCGGCGCCGGCATGCTCGGTACCCGTTCGCCCCCCAACTGGTCGGCGACCTGGTTGAAAGCCGGCGCAGTAGAACCGCAGCCGGGGCAGCGCGCGGGCGGTCACCCAGCGTGCCGCGGGCTCCGGCACACGCGGCATGCGAGGCAGGCTGGACGGTGTGGGCAGCAGGCCGCGCTCGAACACCGGCGGGACCCAACTGCCTGCGTGCTCCGTCACCAGCCTGGCCCCGGCCAGCCGGGTGGACAGTAGCGCGGTCAGGCTGAAGCCGGTGACCGCGACCGTGACGCCGTTGGCGCGGAAGTAGTCTGCCTCGGCGAGCGCGTACGCGCGCAGCTCCTCATCGGTGTACATGCTCTGGTTCACTGGCCCCTGGCCCATCGCCGACCGGACGAATGCCACGCTGCGCTGCGGGCTCATCCGGGGGCCGACCAGGTCGTTATCGATGTCCGCATTGGCCAGCAGGCGTTCGTGCACCCCACCGTGGGTGGCCACCCGGACCTCGGCTCCGCGCTCGCGCAGCGCCCGGTGGATCTCCAGCACATGCGCGATGTCCACGCGGTCCGGCGTTCGCGCCGTCTGGGCTCCCGATTCCTGCCGCACATCGTTGCCGTGCCTGTCGGCCCGCGGCCGCGCTTGAGGCGCGACCGGGGCGAGATCCGCGCCGGGCGTGTGACCCGGATGGCCGACCGGGACCAGGAGCAGGCGACCGATGTCGCCGCGGTGGAGGAGACCCGTCACCTGATCGAGGCCGCCGTCAAGATGGCCGCCAAGTTCCGGGACCGCATCCGGGAGCGCACCGTTGCTCACGGCCCCCGTCGGCAGCCGCGCCGCCGCTCCACGCCCAGCAGCCCGGCGGCCGGCCCGCGCCGGGTCCGAGGTCATCCACGGGAGGAGGCGCATGACCATGCCGCCGGACGATCCGAGGATCGAGGCTGCCGCCGCCCGTGTGGGGGAGGCTGCCCCGGAGCGCGCCG
>NZ_JBEOZU010000125.1:0-21709 GCF_040298185.1 Streptomyces sp. NPDC001634
ACGTGCCCGCACAGCGCGTTGAAGCAGGAAGCCCCCGGAAGGGTCAGACGACCCAGGCCGGAATCCCTGGACTTTAGGCCAGGGAGCACGTCAAGTGCTTCTCCCGACGAATGTCGGTGCTGGAGACGTCGGAGATGCGTCAGCGCTGTTCGAATCGGGTGAGGAGTCCCCGCTGGAAGTCCACGTCCTCAGCCGCCCCGCTCGCTGGGTGGGCCGGGCGGGTCCCTGTTCGGCGTTCAGCCGAGCCAGTGGCCGTCGCGCATGAGGTCGCGCCCACGCAGCTCGTTCTCCTCACGCCAGGCCTGGATGCGCCGCGGCCGGATCAGGAAGTACTGGTAGAGCTCGTTGAGCTTGCGCGGGTCGAAACCGGTCCTGGTCGCGAACGCGTCGCCCGTCTCGGGGCCGAGATCGGCGATGTCCACGGGCTCGGCGGTGCCGTCAACGAGGACGACGTCGCGGGTCGGTCCGAGGCTGACTCGGACCCGTCCGTCCGCCAGCAGGTTGCGGCCGGTGACCGAGTCGCGGGGTGTCGAGATGAGGAACGCGGTCCCGTCCCAGAGGTACGAGAGCGGGATGAGGTGGACGCCGAGAGGGGAGCCGGATGTCGCGACCCACAAGTCGACGTCGTTCTCCAGTTTCGCGCGAGTGTCCCGCAGCCTCTCCTCAAGTCCACGCGGCGGCGCACCGGTCATGCTTCCTCCAGTCACTTCGTGGAGATCCCTTCCGTCTGGGGAGGGGCTCCGTCGGTCATCGGTCGGTTCACCGGGGCTGCGGGCTTCATGGACGCCGCGGCCTTCGACGCCCTGATAGCCTCGCGCACACCGCTCTCTCGTGGGTCTTGCGAACCACGAAGCGTACGTATGTATGTATGAAGGTATCCGCTTGGCGGCGACGGCACCCGAAGCTCATGGCCGACGAGGCGCGCGGTGCACTGGGGCCGAGTGACGATGATGGTCGGCCGCGACGGGCCCATCAGCGCGGCCCCGGCACCCGTCCCGAGCCCAGCGGCTGTCTCGTGATTGGCGACCAGGCAGAGCAGGCAGCAGTGACACATCAGGGCGTGGGCGCCGGCGATGCGGCCTCCCATGCAAACCCGTCCGGGTCGGTGAATGGCCCGGCATCGCCGCCGATCATGAGCCGGTGCGATCCGGTGCCGTCGGGAGAGACACCGACGTCCTTGGCAAGGGCACGGCGCCTGTACAGCGCCAGTTTGACGGGACTCGACTCAGTATCGAACTCGACGTACATGCGGCCGAAGCTCTTCGCCACAGCAAGGCCTTGGCCGACGTAGAACCGCTTGCTCGCGGCCACATCCGTGACTCCCAGCAGGAGCACGATCTCGTCGATCCGCCGGCTGGCGGGGCCGGTGTCCTTCTTTGCCGAGGTCGCGACCTTCCAGATCGTACCGTCCGGGGCCTGTACGACACCGCCGTATCCCCAGAGTGACTTCGCGGCAGGCTTCAGCGGCGTGGCGCCGGCGTCGAGGGCGGCGTCGACGAGGCTGTTGACGGTGGCGGGCTGGGACACCGTGAGCGCCATCGTGAACCCACGGAAGCCGGTTGTGGGTGCCTTCGAGGCCCGCAGGCGTAGCTGCGTGTCCAAACCGAAGGCGGCGGTGTAGAAG
This sequence comes from Streptomyces sp. NPDC001634, assembly GCF_040298185.1. Taxonomy (NCBI): domain Bacteria; kingdom Bacillati; phylum Actinomycetota; class Actinomycetes; order Kitasatosporales; family Streptomycetaceae; genus Streptomyces; species Streptomyces sp. NPDC001634. The sequence goes on from NZ_JBEOZU010000125.1 coordinate 1,625, forward strand.
CGGTTGGCGGCCGTAGGGTCGGCCACGTCGAGGGTGACGGATTCGATGGATGCCATGGCGATCACGCTAATTGCGGCCCGGCGACCGACGCTTCTTGAATCCTGACCGATCTTGTCACCTGTTTTGCCGCACGCGGCGGCATCCCCGCCGCAGCGCCGGTAGACGCTGAGCTGCATGCCGCCCAACTCGGCAAGGCGCGTACGGAAGGTGCTCAGCCAACTGCTTCGCTGCGGCCTGCTCCTTCCTCGCCTGCGCCGTACGCTCACGTCGGGCCCCGTAGACGCGGTCGCTCTCGGCCTTCCGCGAGGCTTGGGCCGTCTCACTGCGGTCAACGACGCTGACGGTCTACCAGTCTCCGGCGCCGGAATTACTGGTGAGGCCTCGAAGAACGGGCCTGGTAGTCGCTCAGAAGGCCACCAGCACCGGCCGGTCCGGGAAAACGGCGGTCCGGGCGGCGGCGGCCGCTCGGCGGTGTCGCCGAGGTTGTGCCACAAGCGCCATGGTCCGCGACTTGGACGGCTTGGGCCCCGACCCCGCCGCTGGCCTAATCTTCCTTCATGGCGAGGTGCCGGCCTCCTTGAGCTGCGTGGCTGGTGATGTCGCCGCCTGTGCTTACCGCCGATGCGGAGTGAAACCGCCGACAAGAAAGTGTCGTTGCCACGTGTTCCAAGACGCCCCGATCTACCACCAACTCGTCGCAGAGCGCGGCGACGTGCCCGCGCGAGTGCGCGATGCGGCCGCGAGCATACTTCGCGAACTTGAAGGGGTGATGCGCACGGGGCAGCCATCCAGCGCTTTCCAGCTGCCCCTGTCTCTTGATAATCAGTCAGCACAGCGACAGTCTGCGCTTTCCCTTCGCTCGCTACCGCAGTGAAACCGCGCTGCTGATTGCCGTTCCCGCGTGGGGGTTGGTGAGGACGGAGTTTGCCAGGCGGAGCAGTCTCAGTCCCGGCCACCCCTCGAGGGCAATGAAGACACGCGGCGGCTACGCGCCGCCGCACCTCCCACCATTCGCGCTCACCAGCCGTCCGTCGGCCATGGTGCGCGGAGAGTGCCCGGGTCGGCGCGCCTTGGACTTCGGGTGGGCGAGTCAGCCACTTGACCGGCCTCAAACGCGTTGCGAGCGGAGAGCGGCGAGGCCGTCCCCCATGTGGCGCCACACCACGAGCGTCCGGGACTCGTGGTTGTCGGGGGTGACAACGCGCGGGATCTGCATTGCCGTATCGATAGCGCCACAACACGCTTCGCGTGACGTTCCGCTGAGTCGGGCGAACCGGGCCGGGCCATCCACGCGGTCAAGCGGGGGTACGGGGCGGCGCCGGGGCAGTACCGGGTCTTGATGCCGGGGAACGGGAACGGGGACGGGGACGGGGCGACCGTGCCTCACCCGGTCGCCGGCTTGGAGTGACCGCCCCGCGCCTCCCAAGACCTGCGCACAGGGCGTACGCCCAGAGGTGCCGACGTCCGCAGCCGCCTACGCTGACGGTGTGGTGAGCAGCCCATGACCTCCGTACCCGGTCGGCCCGACGATCTCGTGCGGGCTCTGAGAGCCGCCGGCATCAGAGATGAGCGGCTGCTCGAGGCCGTGCGCACGACGCCTCGGGCGGAATTCGTCCCCGCGGGTCAGGCGGTCGCCGCCTACCGGGACGTACCCGTCCCGATCGGGCAGGGGCAGGTCACCACGCAGCCGTCGCTGTCCGCCACGATGATCGAGAGCCTAGGACTGGAGGGGAGCGAGCACGTCCTGGAGGTCGGCACCGGGCTCGGCTTCCAGACCGCGCTGCTCGCCCGGCTGGCTGCCGACGTGGTCAGCATCGAGCTGTGGCCGGAGATCGCCCGGCAGGCGCGCGGCAATCTCGCGAGGCAGGGCGTACGGAACGTGGACCTGCGGGTCGGCGACGGCAGCGGCGGTGTGCCGGACCGTGCTCCGTACGACGCGGTCGTCGTGTCCGCCGCGTTCCCGGAGGTGCCCGCGCCCCTGGTTGCGCAGCTAAGGCTGTCCGGCCGCCTCGTGCAGCCGATCGGGCCGGGCGGGAACGAGCAGGTGGTGTGCTTCGTACGCACCGCATCGGGGCTGGAGCAGTGGCGCATTCTGACCGCGGCCCGTTTCGTCCGGCTGCGGGGACGGTACGGCTTTCCGCCGGACGACGCGGATTCCACTTGAGGCCCGGCGGGCACGGCGTACGGGGCACGGGGCCGGCTCAGCAGGCGTGTTCCTTTCCAATCCATTGAGCGAGAGGGCTGCTGTGCGAGCGGCACTCGGGCGTTGCGCCCGGCAGCCGACCCGGTGGCTGCCGCCTGGTCTTGCGTACTTCCCGCCTGCCGAGCCCCACTGGGTTCGAGCAGCTGGACAACCTGTCTGCCGGGCAGGCAAGCGGGGCGCCCTGCTGACCGCGACCGCCGCCCGGCGCCGAGTGGTCCTACCTGCACACGGAACAGATCCTCGCCGCCCGGGGAGCGGTTCGATGCCCGCGACGCGTTTCCGGAGCCCGTGTCGTCGTAGCTCTGCGGCTCCGGACCGGCCTGCGGTTACGCCCTTGCGGAGGTTGCCGAGGCCGTGTGACAGATGTACCTCGTGGCGGAGCTCCGTGTACCTTCGGGTCTCGGCGGCGGCAACCGCAGCGAGCGGGGGGCCGGGCATCGCAGGGTCAGGGCGTGTATACCCAGACCTGGACGTCCGCGTGGGCCTTGCCGTAGACCGCCGCGTACACCTGGCCCGTGGCATGGATCCACGGGGAGCAGGTCTTGTGCTTGGGACCCCAGTAGGTGGCGTGCCAGAGAACCGTCTGCCGGGGCACGGAGTTCTCCTGGAACTTGATCGTGAAGCCCTTGGTCAAGCGGCTGCCCGATGCGTTGAAGCAGAGCTGGGCGCTGCCGCGCGCGTTGCTCCAGCTCGATGACTGCTTCGCGGAGCCACGATAGGTGGAGATCCACTCCCCGGTCGGGTTCGCCGACGCCGACACCGCTCCGGCGCCGACCGCGAGCGCCACGCCGGCCGCAGTGACGGCCGCACGCGACAGGATCCGGCGTGATGCTGCTGGACTCTTCATATTCCTGTCCCTCATACAGTGGTGGGTCACATCTGGTGAAGGGCGGTGCCGGCGGACGGCATCGCCCTGGCCTTCCGGACTCAGGCTGGGGGTTGGGTGCCGTACCCGGCCAGGCCTCCCGCCGAAGTGACGTATTCACGGGACGTCCCAGGCCCTGAGCTGCAGGGACGCACGCACTCGTGACGACCGTACGGGACAGTGTCCGCAGACGAAGGCAGCTCCGTAAGGCAATCAGGTCCGATGAACACGCCTCTTGCACCCAACCGATCGGGCAGGGTGCCCTCTTCGCAGAATCGCGCGGTCACGGCGCATCGGCGCCACGCACATGGCGGCTGTCAAGTCGAGCATTGCGGACCGGTGAGGTACGGGAATGGCAGACCCGCCGGGCGGTGGCCACTGGACGAGAAGGCGATGACGTCTCAAGAGGCACCGCGCGCCAATTGCGTCAGGCCGGACCGCCGGGTGAGAACATCAGGACTGGACCCAAGAGGTGTCTGCGCGGGCCGGCGGTCGGCGTGATAGCGAGGAATCAAGGATGCTCGAAGTCATCGGGGCCGGCCTCGGACGGACTGGAACCTATTCACTGAAGGAGGCGTTGACGCATCTGGGATACGGCCCCTGCCATCACATGACGTCATTGGGGGAAGACCGCAGGTTGCGCGGCGGTTGGGAGGCTGTCGTACGTGGCGAGAAGGTCGAGTGGAGTGCGTTGTTCGAGGGCTATCGCTCGTCGGTGGACTGGCCCGCGTGTGCTTTCTGGCGGGAACTGACGGTCGCCCATCCGGACGCCAGGGTCATCCTGACGGTGCGAGATCCGGATCGTTGGTACGCCAGCATGCGCAGTACTCTCTACCGGTCCTCACACCCTCCGCGGCTGGGCGTAGAGGGTCTGATGATGTGGCTGGAGGACCGGTTCGATCCAGATCTGCGCAGGCGCCGTCGCATTTCCCGCGAGGTGATCTGGCAGGGCGCCTTCGGCGGACGGTTCGAAGACCGTGACCACGCGATCGAGACTTTCCAGCGCCATAACGCTGAGGTACAGGCCCAAGTGCCGGATGACCGGCTGTTGGTGTTCGATGTGGCCGCTGGCTGGGAGCCGTTGTGCGCCTTTCTCGGGGTACCGGTGCCGGATGAGCCCTTTCCCCATCTCAACCAGGCCGTGGCGTTCCAGGAGGGGCTGTCGCGGCGCCGTCGGCGCATCCTCACCGGGCGTGGGCCGATCGGCGCTTCGGGCGACGCCGTCCGCTGACCCGCCGGCGCCCGTCACGAGATGCTCATCATCAAGCGGCGGTGTCTGCGGAGGATTTTCGGGTGGTGGCCGTCGGCAATGATCTCCAGGCGTCGGGGCCAGCCGTACGGGAGCGGCAGGCGGCCAGGGCCTTGGAAGTACGTCACCGTGCACCCTGACGGCCCCTGATGCGGATTGAAGCCAGAGCCATCCGCTGTGAACCGCAATTGCCGCGCAATTGCGTCCCAGACCAGTTCGAGCAGCCGTTCGTCAGGATCGGTGACGCGGAAGGCCAGATGGGCCTCGTACTGGTTGGCCCGCTCGTCGTCGATGATGCGACGGGCCGTCATATTAAGCGCTGACAGTACGAACAGCTCCAGGGCATGCTCCGTCGCCTTGGGCACGTTCACGTGGGTGATCATGACCGGCAGCTCCTCGGCCGGCACGGCATAGCGCTCGGCGAGCCGGGAGCGGACCACGGTACTGGGCACGAGAGCGCGCGCCTGAAGCCCGCGTTCAGCCAGGTCGGCGAGGGCACTCTCGGGCGGGTCGGCGAACACGAGCAATGCGCCGTGATCGAAACGTGTGTGCCGCGTGAGGATGTCACGCACGGTCGGGTGCGCGGACGGGGGCAGGACGGCGCTCAGAGCGCCGGCAGTCGTGTGATCCCTGACGAACCGCAGCATCGCGTGAATGCGGTCCCAGTCGCCGGTCAGTCCGGGCGGGGTCGTGGCTCCTCGGTCGTTCAGGGAACGAGTTCGGCTCGTGGGGCCCTGCGGCATGGCCCCTTCAAGTGCGGATTCGCGATCTGGGACCGTGACTGCCGGTGGGGTGACCAGCGTCTTCTCGCCGCTCATCGTGATGCTCGTAGGTGTCCGAAGGTCACCAGTGTGCCGTCGGCGATCTGCCGGCGGATCTCGGCTTTACGGATCTTCCCCATCGGGGTGCGCGGCAGAGTCGCCGCGACCGCCACACAGGTCGGCAGAAACTCTTCGCTCATGTGCCGCCCGCTGAGGAAATCACGCAGATTCTCCAGCGCCGGCGCGGTGCCGCGCGGAACGATGACGGCGCAGGCGGTCTCATGGCCCTCCTGGTCAGGCACGCCGACGATCGCCACCTCCGCGACGGCGGGATGCTCCATGAGTTCACCTTCGACCTCGACGACGGGGATCATGTTGCCCGAACCGATCCGCTCGTCGACGCGCGTCACGTAACGCAGACACCCATGTTCGTCCTGCCGGACGAGATCGCCGGTGTCATACCAGCCCTCGTCGCGCGAGGCGTCCCACACCACCGTGCCCGTACGCAGATCGAACATGACGCAGCACAGCCCGGGCCCCCGCACTCTCAGACGGGCCGGCTCGGCGTTCTCCATCTTCCGGACCTCGAATCCCAGGACGGGCCGCCCCAGGGTGTCTTCGGCGCGGTCGGTCTCCGGCGAGCTGTTCAGCACCAGACCGGACTCAGTCATGCCGAAGCTGTTGACCAGACGGGAGGTCAAACACTCGCGGACTCCGGCGGCGATGCGCGCGGGGATCGGGGCTCCGGTGCTGATGACCTGCTGCAGGCTTGACAGATCGCGAGGCCGTTGCCGCTGCGCGCAGACCAGCTCTCCCAGAACCAGTGGGGTGCTGGAGAAACTGTTCACCCGGTGCCGCTCCAGCACATCGAGCCAGTCATCGGGGTCGTAGGAGCTGAGGAACACGGAGGGACGTCCGGTCACCAGCGGGGACAGCAGATTGCGCACCAAGCCGAGCGAGTGGGTCAGATCGCCGGCCGTGGCGGTCACCGCGCCGGCCGACACCTGCGCCGCCACTGCGCGGGCGCCGGCGTAGCGGGTGTTGAACGTGTGCGCCACAGCCTTCGGGCGACCCGTGGTGCCCGAGGAGCACAGCACCTGGCAGACGTCATCGGCGTGCACCTGCGGTCGTTCGGCGACCGGGATCTTCGCGGCCGACCGTGCCCGGCACAGAAGATCGCGCAGGGTGATGACGTCCATGGTCTCGCACCCATCGACGCCGGCGTCATCCGTCGTGACGATCAAGCCGGGCCGAGTAGCGGACAGCACCAGATCGCGCTCGCGCCGGGCGGCCCACGGCGGCAATGAGACCGCTACCGTCCCGACGCGTCCGCAGGCCAGCCACAGAGCGGCTGCTTCCCACAGGTTCGGAAGCTGGAACGCGACCGCGTCTCCAGGGCGTACTCCGCAGGACCACAGCACCCCCGCCAACCGTTCGACCCAGTCAGCGAGTTCACCGAACGTGACCGTCGCTGTTTCAGCGCCGTGCCGGCGCACGTTCACGTAGGCGGACTGATCGGCCGCGGTACGGGCCCATGAGTGCAGGTCGTCCAGGAAAGTCTCCCGACGCCACCATCCCTGCTCGTAGTAGGCGGCGGACTGTACCGCCGGCCGCCGCGACAGTCGGAACAGCTCGTTCATGTGTACCCCAACGCCGAAAGCGGAGAATGCCTGCGTGATTGCCTCTCACCGTCCGGCACGTAAGCGGTCGAGTGCTTTCCCGGACGGCTAGTTGACGCTGGGCCACAATGCGCCGTCAATCTCCGGGAAATCCTGCAGGAGCCTGGTGACGTCCGGCTCGGTCGCTTGCCGGACGGCGTGCAGCGTGGCCCGGTCGACCATCGGCTTGGGACACACGAGCCCCACGCGCCGGGTGTACTCGGACGGTGGTCGCCATCTGTCCGGATCCACGCCGAGAAACGTGAAGGTGCGCGCGGCCTCGCGCAGTGGGTCCTTCACACATTGTTCGTACTGCAGTACCAGCAGCTGGTCGCGCTCGAAGTGGTACAGCAGATTCCGCAGTTGCTGCCAGTAGAAGCCTCGGTGGAACTGGTGTTCCATGACTGGCCCGGTAAGCGCGCCCCCGAACTTGAGGTGATGGCCCAGCGCCGAGACAAAGCGCTCCAACGGGTCACGCAGCATGACAAGCAGCCTGGCCGAGGGAGCCGCGGCCCGCAGCATCGGTGGTGTCCAGAAGTCATACATATAGCGCGGAGTCCATTCTCCGGCGATGCATCCTTCGGGGCGTGGAAAGTATCGGTGGTACGACACGGGGTCGATTTCTTCGACCCGACCGTAGTGGTCGAAGAAATGGATCTCCTTTGCCCGGTACAGCCGCTTGTTCGTCTCTCCGGCGCTGGCGGGTGCACTGTCGCTCGAACAGTCTCGCGGCGATGCAATGTCGGGATGGCTGGTCAGTATCGACCACCACCACGTGGTCCCCGACTTCATTGCCCCCACGCCGACGAAGTCCGGTGGACGCACCTCCCAACCCGAAGGCACCTCGGGCGGCTCCCGCGGCGGTACCACATCGTTCAGGACCGGGAGCCTCGGAACGACTGCCTGCCTGTCGCCTTCTGTCTGGGTCACGACTACGCGGCTCTTCCGCTCGGTCAGCACAATGCTGAAAATACCCCCCTGCGTCCCTCACGCAGAGTCAGATACGCCATGTTTCTACCTGAAAGGAGGCTGTTCGCCGCCTACGTGTCGGCCAATGAGGTTCTCAGTGCAATGATTTTCGCGGAGCGGAGAGTGCCACGGTCGGTGCGGACCGGGGTCGCGCTCCCTCAATTCAGCGACGTGCCCAGGCCAGCGAAGGTGATGGGTCCCCATAGAGATGCAAATACGGGCCGCCACGTGGTCGCCTCACTGAGGTTGCTGGGCGAGCTTCGGTCTCAGGTATGAGGTCAGCGATCCGGGCTGCGGTCAGTCCAAAGCGCGTTGTCAGTCACGCTCAGCAATTTCAACAGGGGCGGAACCTGTCAGGCGGTGCGGATCATCTGCAGATGGTCGCAGCCGGTCCTGGGGCCGTCCGAACGCCAGCCGCCCGGCTTGCCATACCACCAGCTGCGCGCAGCTTCCGGCGGAATTTGTTCTGCCCCTTTGTTCGGCGCTTCCGGCGTGCTGGTGGGTTTCTCTCCCGAGGGGGCAGAGGCTGGGACGTTACGCGGCCTGCTGCGCCAAGAACAGGCGAGTGAACCCGTTTATGGACGAAGCGCAGGCTCGGGGAGTCCGCGCCCGGGTGCCCGGGCGGCACCGCCGTGGTCCTCTGGTCCTGCGTTGGGCAGAGGAGGCGGCATGCACCGCTGTCAGGAGTCGGCAGCGGACACGTGGCGAGCCAATTCGGTGGCCAGGCGTCGCATGACGGTGCGGTTGGCGCGCCGCATCGTGGTTCGCACGACAGGGGTCAGCAGCCGGTCCGCGAGAGGGGCGCGCACCCAGCTGTACGAGAACGAGATGTGGCTCCCACCGGTTCGCAGCGGTTCGATGGTGTAGGTGCCATGGGCCAGGCGTCGGCCGGCCGCGCTGACGTTGCGTTCGACAATGCGCCGCGGCGTGTCGGCCTCGACGACCTCGATGGTGACGTCGGTCTTCGTGCCGCCCAGCGCGGCGGTGACGGTGGCGCACGATCCGATGCCGCGGTCGGGGCCGCTGTAGCGCCAGTCGCTCAGGTAGTGGTTGGTGAATCGCTCGTGGTGAGCCATGACATCGAGGAAGTCGTAGACCTGCTCAGGCGTGTGCGGTACGTCGATCGACACGGTGACAGACTTCATGTACCACACGGTACATGCGGCATGTACCAATTGGTACACTCGCGATGTGATGAGTACGGACGACTCGCGTCCCGAGGGCAGGGCCGGGCAAGGAACGGACGGTGACCGCCGCTCACAACTGGTGGACGCGGCTGTCGACCACGTCGTGGCGCACGGCATCGCGGACCTGAGCCTCCGCCGCCTGGGCGCCGCGATCGGCGTGAGTCACCGCATGCTGATCCACTACTTCGGCTCCAAGGAACAGCTGCTCGTCGAGATCGTCCGGACGTCGGAGCGACGCCAGCGCGATCTGCTGTCCCGGCTCCGCCTGGAGCCCGGTCTCTCGCCCGCCGATGTCGCGCGGCTGCTGTGGCAGCAGCTGACGGACCCTGGGCTGGCCGGTCAGGAGCGGCTCTTCTTCGAAATCTACGGGCACGCGCTGCGGGGCCGCCCCGAGGCCGTCCCGATCCTGGAAGGACTCGTGACGGACTGGCTGGAGCCGCTCGTGGCCGCCGAGGTCGTTGCAGGGGCGGACCCTGCCACGGCCCGGAACCGCGCCAGGCTGGGACTCGCCACCGTCCGCGGTCTGCTGCTCGACCTGCTTGCCACCGGTGACCGCGCCGGCGTCGACGCGGCGATGGAGGAGTTCCTCCGGCTGTACTACGGCTCGGAGTGACGGAGCCGGCGATCAGGCCAAGCGGGTGGTCCCGACGACGTATCACCGTTCCAACGACGGTCGCCCAGGGAGACGGACGTACGCCTCAACCTGCTTCGCAGGGTTTCCGAGACACATTCGAAGCGTCTGGAGAACCGTCCCACTTGTGCTCTCAGGCCCACCCTGGCAGCAGAGCGGGGTCAGGCACGGGAGTGGCGAGCATTGGCTCCGGCAGTGTCCAGGTCACGCCCCCATGTCTTCCACCGGAACCATCCGCCGTGGGGGTGACCGCCATGGCCGGCCTGCGCATGGTCGGAGCCGTCGTTGGGGACCCCGACCAAAGCCCCAACCGCGCTGCACGACGATCTCAGCTCCGGCCGGCTCCATGGGGGTCGGCGGCTCAGGCCACGGGACGAGCGGGGGCCGGATCCCGCCGGGCGTGGGCCGCGAGGGCGCGCGGTGGCGCTCCAAGGCTCCTGGGATCGCCCACACACGGCCGATGGGGGGCCGGGGCTCGAGATTTTCCAGGCGCAGCCGCAGCGTGGTCAGTGGGGTTTTCAGCTGGTGAGAGGCTTCTGAGGCGAACGCCTGCTGGGCCTTGAAGAGCTGTTGCAGACGCGTTGCGGTATGGGTGAAGGAGGCGGCGGGGCTGCGGAGTTCGGGCGGTCCTGTCGTTGCGTCGGGCGGGTGGCGAGCTGTCCGTCGGAGAGCTGGGTGGTCGCGGCTTCCTGGGTGCGCAGGGGCGGGTGATCGGGCGAGGGTGAAGGCGACCAGTGCAACGGCGGCCGGGAGGCAGGCTCGGGCGAGGGCGCCCCAGATGCGGTGGATGCAGGCAGTGACCTCGGACAGCGGATAGGTCAGGCGCAGGGTGCCGCGGATGGTGGTGCCTGAGGAGCCGGGCATGGTGGCCGACAGCACGTCGTTGCCGTCGTTGTCCTGTGTGGTGGTGACGGTGGGCTGATTGTGCAGGGCGCGAGCGATGTCCGGCTGGGGCGGCGATGTTGATGCCGATGCGGCCGGCGGGCGGGAGTCGGCCAGGACAATGCCAGCCAGGTGCCGGCAGAACCTCACCCCCGTCGCCCCTTCGCTTGTCCGGCCTTCACGTCGGCCGCGTACCGGTCCACGTACTCCTGGCCCGAAAGCCCCAAGATCGCGTAGGTGATCTCGTCGGTGACGGCCCGCAGCACCGTCTTGTGGTGCGCCATCCCCGCAAAGCGTGAGAAGTCCAGCGGTTCCCCGAAACGGATCGCAACCGGCCGGAGCCTCGGCAGGACACGTTCCGGGGGGCAGATCTCGAATTTCCCCACCATCGCGCACGGAATCACCGGAACCTGCGCGGCCAGCGCCATCACCGCCACCCCGACCTTGCCCTTGTACAGCCGGCCGTCGGGCGAACGCGTGCCCTCCGGGTAGATCGCGAGCAGCTCTCCCTTCGCCAGCACTCCCAGCCCCTCCTGGATAGCCTGCTGTCCTGCGGCCCTGCCCGACCTGTCCACCGAAATCTGCCCCGCGCCGCGGAGAACGAGCGCGGTCAGTCGGCCCGTGAGACCCGGTTTCGTGAAGTACTCCGCCTTGGCCAGGAACGTGATGCGCCGTTTCAGGACTGCGGGCATGAGGAGGGGGTCCGCGAAGGACAGGTGATTCCCGGCAACGATTGCCGCACCCTTGGCCGGAACGTGCTCGAGCCCCTCAGCCCGCGGCCGGAACAACAGCCGAAGCATCGGCCCCAGAAGGACATACTTGAGCACGTAATAGAACATGGGCGGCTCCCAACTGCCCATCGGCCCCCGCTCGCGAGGTCAGTCACAGCGGGTCCGGGGGCGCGCTCACGTATTCGCGCGCGTCGGATGTTGCGTGCGACAGGGCGGAAATCGAGTCCGGGAACCGAGTGGCGGTGGCTCAGGAGTCGGCACCTGCGGGTGCCGACTCCTGCCTGGGCGACGCCCGCCAGGGGACCTGACGCGCGCGCAGGTCGGCACGTATGCGCCGGGCGAGCCTTGTGGTGTCGTAGTGGTTCAGCAAGGCGCCGATGGCCGCGCCGACCATGAAGGGCGTCAGCATGGGGATCTTGCGAACGGCGAGCGTGAGCAGCCGTCGGCGCAGTTCCTTCCTCAACCGGACGCCGAGCATGAGATTGACCGCGGCGGTCGGGTTCGTGATGTTCAGGCCGTGCCCTTCCGTCCACTCCGCGAGATACAGTGCGGCACGCTGCCGAGGGGTTCCAGGCGCAGGCAGACCGTACACCTCGTGAAGTTCGGCGATGAGCTTGAACTCGACGGATGCAGTCCCGAGGATGCCTGCGGCCAGCTCGACGGGCATGGCCGGAGGAGTGGGCAGCGCCGCGGCAGAACCCACGCCCGCTCCGACGGCCTCGGTGCCCCGCACCGCCACGGTGACCAGGTGATCGGCGATCTCCTCCGGGCCCAGACCGGGGAAGTGCCGACGCAGCGTGTCCAGATCGCGGACCTGGATATGCGAAACCGCCTCGATCAGCTGCTCCGCGAGAGCGGCGGAGGTCAGCGACCATTCATGGGTCCGCACCTCGGGCGACATGGCACCCCCTGCCGTTCGGCGGCGCTCTTCGACGGCCTCCTCCCACCCCATACCCGGTGGTACTTCATCGATGCGCGCGGGCGACGGCATGAACGCTTCTGATTGCGAGCGCCGGTCGATCCCGCAACCGATATGTAACGTTACAAACCGATATGTAAACATGACAAATAGTGCAAAAATCGGCATGTGGGGTGGTGGGTGGGAGGGAAGGGTGGATCTGGACGCTGTCGTCGATGAGCTGTACGGCCTGCCGCCGGGTGAGTTCACTGCGGCCCGGGACGAGCGTGCGAAGGCCGCGCAGGCTGCCGGTGACCGTGAGCTTGCCGAACAGATCCGTCGTCTGCGCCGTCCCGCGATGGCGGCGTGGGCGAGCAATCTCCTGGTGCGCGAGCAGCCGGGCGACGCCGAGCGGCTGCTGCAAGTCGGTGAGGCGCTCCGGCAGGCCCACCAGGATCTGGACGGCGAGCAGCTGCGGGAGCTGTCGGCGCAGCAACACCGGCTGACTCTCGCTCTGGCCCGGGAGGCCAGCGGGCTCGCGGCCCGGGCCGGGCAGGTAATCAGTGATGACACTCGGCAGGAGATCCAGGACACCCTGCGCGCGGTGCTGGCCGATCCCGAGGCGGCCGAGCAGTGGGCGAAGGGGCGTCTGACGAAGCCGCTGTCCGCCCCGGTCGGCTTCCCCACCCCCTCCCAGCAGCCTGCGCCGGCCCCGGCTCCACGCCGCGGTACCCGGCCCGCCGGCGAGCTGGCCGATCTGGATGCCGCGCGGGCCCGGCGCCGCGAGCAGCAAGAGAGCCTGAAACGGGCCCGGAAGCAGGCCGCGGAAGCCGAGCGGGAGCTGCACGAGCGGGAAGGCGAGCTGGCCGCCGCGGAGGGGGAGCAGAGCCGGGCGGAGGAAGAGCAGCAGCAGGCCGAGCAGCGCGTCTCCGACCTGTCCCGGCAGCTTCGGGACGCCGAGCGCGAGCAGCAGCGGGCCCGGGATGCCGCCCGGAAGGCCCGCGACCACACACGTGACGCTGACCGGGCCGCGCGCGACGCACGGCGCCGGGCCAGGGACGCCGCCTCACGCGCCCGGAAGCTGGCTGAGCAGACGCGGCACAAAGCGTGAGGGAGAGAGCAGCACAAAACGCGAGGGAGGGAAAGGTCACGGATGAGCGATGGCGCGAACGATGTGGAGCGGGGTGCTGACGTTCGGCCTGGTGACTTCTCTGAACCAAGCATCTGAGCGCTCCTCCTCGCTGTCAGCTCGGGGCACCGTGTGCGTCAAATCGCCGCCCCGGCCCAGCAGAGGTCGGGCGGGATGATTCCGCGGCCCGGCTGCTCGTCGACTCCAACCACGTTCTGCTGGACGCGGGCTTCCCCGTCGCCCCAGTTGATCGCGCCGTCCTATCTGCCGAATGGGGCGAACCCTCGAGGCCGGTGAGGCTTGCCGGGGGCAGCCGCGTGTCAGGGGACTAGAGCAATTCGCAGAGCCGGGTGGTGACGAGAAGGTGGGCCCGGGTCGGGAACACTTTGTCGACCAGCACCTGGTGGGTCTCGGGGTCGGAGTCGCCGACTCCGTCGGTCAGCACGTAGACGCGGTAGCCGCGGTCGGCGGCGTCGATGAGCGTGGACAGAACGACGCCGCTGGTGCTGATCCCGGCGAGCACCAGGGGTCTGGATGCCGCGGTCGCTCAGCTGCTGGTAGAGGTCGGTGGTTGAGCCCGAGCCGTAGCGGATCTTGCGTACGACGATGTCGCCTTGCTCGGGCGTGATCCGCTCGTCTATCTGGGTGGCGGGGTCCTCGTGGTGCAGCATCTAAGCCGCGGCGACCGTGGCGAAGGCCTTGTTGGTCTCAGGGACCGCTGCCCAGTAGTCCTCGGTGAAGGCGACGCGGACGTAGCCGATGGTGCCCTCGGCGGCGCGGACGTCGGCGATGGCCTCCTTGACCCGCTCGACGAGCGCGTCGGCGTCGGGCGCGAGGGGACAGATCCCGTTCTGGAAGTCCATGACCAGCAGGGCGGCCCGCTCGGGGGCGATCGTGGGGAGGCGGGTGGTGCTCACGAGGTGTTCTCCTTAGTGGGGTTCTCAGCGGGGCTGGGCGTGTTCCGCTGGCTCGTGTCGCGGCTCATCAGACGGCGGTCGAGGACGGTCAGCAGGAGGACCGCGGAACCCGCCGCGACCAGCACAATGCCGAGGGTGTGCAGGCCGTGGTCGCTCACTCCGTCGCGGAAGACGATGCTGCCGATCACGGCGGAGGTGATGGTTCCGACGTATCCGAAGGTCCGGAGCAGCCCGGAAGGGGTGCCGATCCGGTCGGGTGGCGCCGCGTCTCATATGCCGTCGTCACTCAGGTCGGCCGCAGCGAGGCGCTCCAGCAACTCGATGGACCCGCTCCACCTGGCGGTGGCCACCGCTGGCCTGGAGATGGTGCGGGGCCGCTTCGCCGAGCTGATGGACGAGTACGCACGCTGGGAGCCGGTCACGGCCGGAACCGACTGACGGCGGCACTCGGCCCGGCTGTACCGGAGAGTGAGCTTGGACTCCTCTCCCGCCCCGGCTTATGGAGCTGAGGCTGTGATCGCTTCACCAAAGAGAGAGCGATCCGGGTCAAGCCCCTGCTCACGGCGACTGGGCAGACAGTTGCCCGATCGGGAGCGTGGACGTGCTGTCACGGAAGGCCGGCATGCCGAGATCCACGACGCGGCCTCGGCGCTTCTGTTCGGCGTCGAGCTGGGTGAGTGTGTCCTGCGCGTCGGCCAGGCTGACTACCAGTCCTTCGATTTCGCCCAGCCGGCCTTCGTATTCGGCCTTCGGTGATCCGTGCCAGGCAAGGACCGAGACCGGCCGCACCGTCATGGACGATGGCGCACTCACTGACGACGGCGGCATTGCCGCCGTCGTCATCAACGCCTCCCGCCAGGCCGTCCGGGCGGTGCGGCCGGTTGTGCTCTCATACCCATCGGGCTCGCCGAACTGTGGCATGAGCACGCCAGTTGGCGGGTGTGCGTTTCAGTCGGCGAGTCGGTTCCCGGAAAGCAGCCGACGCCGACGCCGACGCTCCGTGACGAGGGTGAGGACGGCCCTCTCCGAAACCGCCTGGCGCCCGATGTCATCGCCTACCGGGTGGCAGGGGCGAACAGCGACAGCTGGTCCTTGACCCAAGGATCGAACACCGCCAGTCGCCTGGCAGCCTCGGGGTAGAACATCGCCAGCTGGCCCGCGATCCAGGGATCCATACGCTGGTGGGCAGTGCGGTGCTGGGAGCAGCCGTGCCCGGTGCCGACGGTCCGGACCCGGAAGTGCCCGGGCGCCTGGGGAGTGGCCGCCATCGCCGAGGCGCCGGTGGCGAACACCGCGCCTCCGGCGACTGCGGCGCAAAGGCCCATAGTCGCGATATGACGCATCAGCTTCTTCATGGTCTTTCCTCCTTACGCCTCCTGCCGTGGTGTTGTCGCCGACAAACCAGGCTGTTCGGTTCGTAAAGCGAGCCATCCGAGCGGCGGGACATACGGCGCCCTCTGTGGAGAAGCATCCGGATCAACGCGCCTACCCACTCACGTTCCTCGCACACCGCAGCAACCCGTACAAGGAACTCACCTGCCCGTAAGGATGCGCCCCCGAGTACTCGACCTCCTCCGGCAGGGAGCTACTCCCAGCGGAGTATGCGGGTTGACAACTCTCGGCGGATGATCCGGGTCCCGCGAGGGGCGATCCTGAAACGCAGGGCCGGATGAGCGTGCGTGCCTCGAGCGCTTTCCGTGACAGTGACAGCCGTCGGGATCACCGGCAGGACAGACAGGAGGCTGACGTGCGTGCCGACCCCCGGGCCGAGCCACTCGACCCCGCACCATCGGATCCCAAGGCCGAGGACGAGATACCCGCCTTGCGGCGCAGCCTGTGGATCAGGCGGTGGTTGCGACGCCTGGCCTTGACCTGTGCCGTCCTGCTGGTAGCGGTCACAACGGCCTCATTCATCTACAACGCCGTCACCGCACGGCGTGCCGTGCCTCCCGGAGGGCTCCGATACGTGCAGGCGGCCGACATCCGGACCCGCTACCGGACATGGGGCAGGACCGGCTCGCCGATCGTCCTCGTGCATGGCGCCTTCGAACAGGTGGACACCTGGTCGCGGCTCGCTCCGCTCCTCGCGCGCGATCACCGGGTGTACGCGCTGGACCTGACCGGAGACGGCTACAGCCAGCGCCGCGGTCCCTACACCGTCGGCCACTTCACCCAGCAGCTGTTGGGCTTCCTCAACGCCATGCACCTCGGTGGGCCGGGCGAGCGCCCGCTGCTGGTGGGGCACTCCAGCGGAGCGGCCACGGTCACCGAGGCGGCGCTGCGCGCTCCGGGGCGGATCGGGGGTGTGATGCTGCTCGACGGGGACGCCCTGGACACCGGTGCCGGTCCGCCGCCTGCCCTCAAGTACCTGCTGATCGACCCCTACCGCACCAGCCTGCTGCGCCTCGGGCTCGGCGCCGACTGGGTGATTCGCTCCGTGTACGACACCCAGTGCGGATCTGCCTGTCCGCCCCTGGATGCGGCCGGACTGGATCAGTGGCGCCGACCGCTTCGGGTGCCGGGCGCCGAGGCCGCGTTGTGGAGCATGCTCGGCGCGGGCGTGCCCGGCCTGCCCGCCGATCAGGTGGCCCGGCTCGCCGCCATTCACATCCCCAAGTCGGTCGTGTTCGGTGGGCAGGACGACGTGTTCAGCAGGCAGACCCCGCAGCAGACCGCCCGACGTATCGGTGCACCCCCGCCCACGCTCATCCCCGGAGCCCGCCACCTGACCATGATCTCCAGCCCTCATGAGGTCGCAACAGCCGTGGAAGCACTCGTCACTCGCTCGGCCCAGTGCGCCGTCCCAAGCACCTCGCAGCGCATACGGATGGCGTCCGGCGGCGACGCCACTGTGTGCATCAGCGGGTAGGAGCGTCGGACGTGCTGTCGGCGTGGTCCGTTGCGTGGACGACCGCCGGTGCTCGCGTTGTACCGCGGGTGCTCATGCTGTACCGCCGGTGCTCACCGAGATCGACACCGGCAACTTCGCCAGGAAAGCAGTAACCGACCAAGGCCCGCGACCAGCCCCGCTACGCGGGAAGCCGGATTCCTCCCCGGCCTGAAGGCCGGGGCATCCTCCGGTTACCAGGTGAACCCGTCGACCGGTTGAGGGAAGGCAGCACGTGCCCGACGGGTTGAGAATGCCGCGAACTGTACGGCCTGCTCTCGCGGGGATGTCATGCGCGTGGTCACGCCGGGCCAGGCAACGGCAAACAGTCAGAACAGGGCGTCAGTGGCGGTTACAGTCGAGCTTGTGGAGCAACGGCGGCCATTGCCGTGTCGAGGGCGGCGGCGAAGGTGCCGCTGGTTCCGCTTTTGCGCCAGGCTTGCTGCCCCGCGTTGAGGCAGCCGAACGCGGCCGCGGTGACCGCTCGCAGTGTCGGGTCCTCGGCGGGGTGGGGGGTTCCGGCCGCGGCGGCGCGTTCGCTCAATGCGGCGACGATCACGTACTGCATGTGCTGCTGCTTTTCCAGGTAGCTGGCGAGCAGGTTCGGCGTGGTGAAGATGACCCTCTGCATCGGCGCGGCGACGGAATCCTTGTCGAGTGTGTCGACGTGGAGCACCAGCAGAGAACCCGCCGCCGTCGAAGCGCCCTGCACCTCGCCTGCCTGCTCAACCTCGCCGAAGCCCATGACGGCGCCCAGTGGTGGTGGCAATCCCCGGCCGGAGCCGGCAACGCCACGGCCGCCTACTGCCTCCACCTCTTCCACCTCGGCCGTGGCGAACTGCGCGACGCCGACCACTGGGCTCCCGGCTCGCCCACCAGATCGAGGAACTCGCCGAGGCCCCCTGACACCCGCCGTAACGGGACGCCCCCTCGAACCGGCGCTGGAGGCCTCCGTCGCGGCAGCGAAGGTCTCCATGGAGGCGCTGGCCGAGTGGCTGGGCGTCTCCTGCCGCGCGTAAATCGCCATCATCCTGGGGTTCGGAATGGTTCAGCCTCCGGGAGTCAGCACCCAAGGTCACGCGAGTTGAAGTTCGCGTCCTGGCGACATCGGTACGCGTTTCGCCGGGAGCAGACCGGAAAGCCGACCATCAAGCGGAATCATGGGTTCACCTATTGGGATCGCGAATCAGCATCCCCGGTCCCCGACGTGACCAGGGATGTGGCGATCTCGGCGTTTCCTTGGGCTGCCGGGCCTTACCGCCCTGCAAGCGGGCCGAGGAACCCCCCGCACCTCTCTGAGGAGACTTAGGACAAGGCAAGTCCTGAGCGGCCCCCACTCACGTCGGCTGGGCTTCCGGCCGACTCCGCGAGATCCTGGTGGTACGTCGACTGCGGGCCAGCGAACAAATGCGGGCTGCAGCGCATCTCACGCTTTGTGAAGCTCACCTCATGCTCATGCGGCCCTCAGCGCGACGGGTACCGTCGCGTCTTCCGAAAGGAGGCTGGGCAATGAATGTCCCGTCGTACCGTGACCGCAGAAGCGTGACAGCACCGCCGCGGCTCCCCGGCCGGGCCACGACCGCACGCAGACTGAGTACCGCTGCCGCCGTGGCGGCGGTGCTCCTGGCGGGCTGTGGCACGGGCACCCCCAAGGCGACCTCGCACTCCAGTGGCCCCGGCGTGTCCCTCGCTCCGCCCGCCGCGCCTTCCCTCTCCCCTTCGTCCCTCGCTCCGCACCTCACCGCCGTGACCGCCTGCACCAACAGCACAAAGCTGGCCGGGTGGTCGAACCGCCGGCTGGCCATGCTGACCATCGCCGTCCCGGTGTCGGAGACCTCGGTGTCCGACGTCACCTCCGAGGTGAGCGCCGGTGCGGGCGGTGTGCTGCTGTTCGGCAGCAAGGCGCCGTCCGACCTCGGCTCCCGGCTGACCGCCCTGAAGTCCCATGTGCCCGGCCACCTGGGCCTGTTGGTGATGACCGACGAGGAGGGCGGCGGCATCCAGCGCATGGCGAACCTCGTCGGATCCCTGCCCTGGGCCGCGTACATGGGCACGCACTGGACCCCGGCCCAGATCCAGCAGAACGTCACGAAGGTCGCCACCAAGATGGCGGCCGCCCAGGTGAACATGAACCTCGCGCCGGTGGTCGACGTCGACGGCAGGAACGAGGCCCCCAGTAAGACCAACCCCGACGGATGGCGGTCCTTCAGCGGCAACACCGCGGTGGTCTCCAAGGACGGTGTCGCGTACATGAACGGAATGCGCGCCGGAAACGTGATACCCGTCGTCAAGCACTTCCCGGGCCTCGGCGGCTCCAGCTACAACTCCGACTTCGGCCCGGCCCACACCCTGCCCTGGACCACCCTGCAGAAGGTGGGCATCCCGCCATTCACGGCGGCCATCAAGGCCGGTGTCCCGGCGATCATGGTCTCCAACAACATCGTGCCGGGCCTGGGCACCAATCCTGCGAGCCTGTCACCCACCGCCATCAGCTCCGAGCTGCGCGGCAAGCTGGGCTTCAAGGGGCTGGTGGTCACCGACTCGCTCAGTGCCAAGGCGATCTCCGCCGCCGGCTTCAGCGTTCCTGCCGCCGCCGTCCAGGCCCTGCGTTCCGGTGCCGACATGGTCATGTTCGACCTGGGGGGCAATGTCAGCTCCCAAACGTCCGCGATCGCCTCGGCGATCACCAATGCGGTGGCCGGCGGACACCTCGCCCGCAGCCGCCTCATCGACGCGGCGGGGCACGTCCTGGCCGTCCGGCACGTGAATCTCTGCTCCTGAGCGCGAATGGATCGCAGCCCTTGCCGAAGGGCTGTCCCGTAACAGCGGTCCGCAGGCATCCCGGGCGTTGCCACAGGCGCGAACGGGTGTTGAGAGACTCCAGCTATGGGATCTTGGGGAACGTTGGGGCCGGGCCTTGACCCCTGATCTTGGACACACGAGACACTAGTAGGGCTTGGTCAGGTTCGTATTGGGGTGGGTATGTCTCGGTGGCAGGTGGGGCAGGTGCCGGCCCAGAGGGCGAGGAGTGTCTGCAGCTCGCGGACTGCTTGGTAGAGGCTCAGTCCTGCGCCGTGTCTTTTGGGGCGCCTGCCAGGCGTCGGAGGGTGCAGAAGGC
>NZ_JBEOZU010000126.1:0-21010 GCF_040298185.1 Streptomyces sp. NPDC001634
TTCGACCCGTTCGCGTTCGTACGCTCCCCGATCGCCAGATAGGAGGTGTCCTGACGGAACGGCACCGACTGATACAGGGAGGCGGCGCCGGGCTCCGGCCTCGGAGCACGCTGGGGCGGGGTCAGCTCCCGCACCCGCTCGACGACCTGCCGCAGATGCTCCGGCGTCGTACCGCAGCAGCCACCCACCAACGACAGACCATAGTCCCGGACGAAGGTCTCCTGGGCGTCCGCCAGTTCCGCCGGCGCGAGCGGGTAGTGTGCCCCGTCCTTGCCCAGCACCGGCAGACCGGCGTTGGGCATGCAGGACAGCGGGACGCGGGCGTTGCGGGACAGTTGGCGCAGGTGCTCGCTCATCTCCGCGGGGCCCGTTGCGCAGTTGAGGCCGATCATGTCGATGCCCAGCGGCTCCAGCGCGGTGAGCGCGGCACCGATCTCCGAGCCGAGCAGCATCGTCCCGGTCGTCTCCACCGTCACCGAGACCAGCACGGGTGCGTCCGCGCCCAGCGCGGCCAGCGCCTGTTTCGCGCCCAGTACCGCCGCCTTCGTCTGCAGCAGGTCCTGCGTGGTCTCCACGAGCAGCGCGTCAGCGCCGCCGAAGAGCAGGCCCTCGGCGTTCTGCTGGTAGGCGTCGCGCAGCACCCCGTACGACACATGGCCGAGGGTCGGCAGCTTGGTTCCCGGGCCCATCGAGCCGAGCACCCAGCGCTGTTGCCCGGTCGAGGCGGTGAACTCGTCGGCCGCCTCCCGGGCGATACGGGCGCCCGCCTCCGACAGCTCGTGGATGCGGTGGGCGATCTCGTACTCGCCCAGCGCCGAATGATTCGCGCCGAAGGTGTTGGTCTCGACGCAGTCCACGCCGACCGCGAAGTAGGCCTCGTGGACGGAGCGGACGATGTCGGGCCGGGTCAGGTTCAGGATCTCGTTGCAGCCCTCCAGCTGCTGGAAGTCGTCGAGCGTGGGGTCCTGGGCCTGGAGCATGGTGCCCATCGCGCCGTCGGCCACCACGACGCGCGAGGTGAGGGCCGCGCGCAGGCCCGCGGCGCGGGGCGTCGGCGTCATGACAGCGCCCCCAGCCGGGGGACGAGGCGCCGGATCGCGTCGGCGCCGTAGGTGGTGCCCAGCCGGTCGAGGAG
The DNA here is from genome assembly GCF_040298185.1 of Streptomyces sp. NPDC001634. NCBI lineage: Bacteria > Bacillati > Actinomycetota > Actinomycetes > Kitasatosporales > Streptomycetaceae > Streptomyces > Streptomyces sp. NPDC001634. The sequence continues at coordinate 1,136 of NZ_JBEOZU010000126.1, forward strand.
GTCGTTGCCGTCGAGAGCGTAGGTCTGTGTGCCGCGGCTCTCCAGCACGACCGACGCGACGGCGCTGCCCAGGCGGGCCGCGTCCGCGAGGTCCAGGTCCCAGACCAGGGCCGTGAGGAAGCCCGCACGGTAGGCGTCCCCGGCGCCCGTGGGGTCGACGACGGCGCCGCGCGCCGGGACGGCCTGGACGTGCGTGGTGGTGCGGCCCACACGGGCGATCCGGGAGCCCCCGGCGCCCTGCGTGGTGACCCAGGAGCCGACCCGGCCCAGGACCTGCTGCTCGGTCCAGCCGGTGCGCTCCTGGATGAGCAGGGCCTCGTACTCGTTGGTGAACAGATAGCGCGGGCTGTCGAGCAGCGCCCGCGCCTGGTCCCGCTCCAGCCGGGCCAGCTGCTGCGAGGGGTCGGCGACGAACGGGACGCCGAGCCGCGCGCACTCCCGGGCGTGCCGGACCATGGCGTCCGGGTCGTCGGGGGAGACGACCACGAGGTCGGCCCCGCCCGTCCGCTCCAGCAGCTCCGGCAGGTCGATGTCACGGGCCTCCGCCATAGCGCCCGCGTAGAAGAAGCCGATCTGGTTCTGCTCGGTGTCGGTCGCGCACACGAAGCGCGCGGTGTGCAAGGTGTCGCTGATCCGCACCCCGGCGGTGTCGACACCGTGCTCCTTCAGCCAGACCTCCTGGTCGGCGAAGTCCGCGCCCGCCGCGCCGACCAGCAGAGGCGAGAGCCCCAACGAGCCGAGACCGAACGCGATGTTGGCCGCGACCCCGCCGTACCGGATCTCCAGGTCGTCCGTCAGCAGCGACAGCGAGATCCGGTCCAGCCGCTCGGCGATGAGCCGGTCCGCGAACCGGTGCGGAAAGGACATCAGGTGGTCCTTGGCGATGGACCCCGTCACGGCGATACGCATGTCAACGCCCCTCCGTCCACGCCGTCCTGCGCAGGGCGTGCACGCGGTCGGTGCGCTCCCAGGTGAACTCGGGCAGTTCGCGGCCGAAGTGGCCGTACGCCGCCGTCCGGGAGTAGATCGGGCGCAGCAGGTCCAGGTCGCGGATGATCGCCGCCGGGCGCAGATCGAAGACCTCGTCGATGGCCTTCTCGATCCGGTCGACCGGGATCCTCTCCGTGCCGAAGGTCTCGACGAACAGGCCGACCGGCTCGGCCTTGCCGATCGCGTACGCGACCTGGACCTCGCAGCGCGCGGCCAGGCCCGCCGCCACGACGTTCTTGGCGACCCAGCGCATCGCGTACGCCGCCGAACGGTCCACCTTGGACGGGTCCTTGCCGGAGAACGCGCCGCCGCCGTGGCGGGCCATGCCGCCGTACGTGTCGATGATGATCTTGCGGCCGGTGAGGCCCGCGTCGCCCATCGGGCCGCCGATCTCGAAGCGGCCGGTGGGGTTGACCAGGAGGCGGTAGCCCTCGGTCTCCAGCTTGATGCCGTCCTCGGCCAGCCGCGCCAGCACGTGGTCCACGACGTGCTCCGTGACGTCGGGCACGAGCAGCGAGTCGAGATCGATGCCGCCCGCATGCTGCGTGGAGACCACGACCGTGTCCAGACGGACCGCCCTCGCGCCGTCGTACTCGATGGTGACCTGCGTCTTGCCGTCCGGGCGCAGGTAGGGGATCGTGCCGTTCTTGCGGACCTCGGTCAGGCGCTTGGACAGGCGGTGCGCCAGGAAGATCGGCAGCGGCATCAGCGTCGGGGTCTCGTCCGTCGCGTAGCCGAACATCAGGCCCTGGTCGCCGGCGCCCTGACGGTCCAGCTCGTCCGCTTGAGCGCCCACGGCTGCACCCTCGAGCCGCGACTCGTACGCCGCGTCCACGCCCTGCGCGATGTCCGGGGACTGCGCGCCGATCGACACCGACACGCCGCAGGACGCGCCGTCGAAGCCCTTGGCCGACGAGTCGTAGCCGATCTCGAGGACCGCCTCGCGGACCAGGGCGGGGATGTCCGCGTAGGCGGACGTGGTGACCTCGCCGGCCACATGGACCTGACCGGTGGTGATCAGCGTCTCGACCGCGACGCGTGCGGTGGGGTCGTCACGCAGGATCGCGTCGAGGATCGTGTCGCTGATCCGGTCCGCGATCTTGTCGGGGTGGCCCTCGGTGACGGACTCCGAGGTGAACAGGTGCAGGGACACGGACCCTCCAGGGGGAAGACAGCCGGACCTCGGTGGTCCGGTCAGGGTGGGGCCCGCTTCTTCAAAGTGACTCGAAGGGCTCTACAGCTCCGCACATGCCGGGGCCGCCGTACGCGTTCGTACGACGGCCCCGTCCGCCCGGGTCCGGTCTCCCGGGAAGCGATCCCTCGCGGTCGAATGCTCCCAAGTCGCCTGCGTGGCAGCCTGGTTCAGGAGCAGTCGGCTCAGGAACGGTCTGTCACGTGCGCCTTCGGTGCCGGGGCGGTGTCCTTGCCGTCCTCGGCGGCCTCCTCGCCCTGCTCCCACTCGGGCTGCCGGGCGCGCTTGGGCAGCATGAAGGTGAGCAGGAAGCCGAGGACGATGACGCCGACCTCGTACCACAGGACGTGGTCGGTGGCCTTGGCGAAGCCCTCCTTGCGGGCCTTGACGGAGGCGTCGGCGATCGCCTTGCCGACCTGCTGCTCGTGACCGGCGGGCACCGCCCCCGCGGGGACGATCCGACGGCAGACGGCGGGCGGCGCGCTCGCGTCCTCGTGCGAGGCGCTCTGCTTGGCGCAGGCGCGGAAGTTGGCCACGATCGTGTCCTGGGCGGGTGCCGCGACACCGGCCGTGGTCAGCTCCTTGCGCAGCTCGGGCAAGACCGTGTCGGCACCCGGCGCGGCCTGCCCGGTCAGCAGGTTGAAGAACAGCACGCCGATGACGGCGACGCCCGCCGCCGCACCGAGCTGGTCGGCGGTGCTCAGCACGCCGGAGCCGGAGCCGGCGTGCTCCACCGGGACGCCACCGAGCACGATGTCCACCACCGGCGAGATGACGAAGCCCAGACCGAGGCCGAGCACGGCGAGCGCGGGCGCCAGGTCCCAGCCGCTGATGCCGGAGCCGAAGTGGCCGATCGTCCAGATGAGGGCGACCATGCCGACACCCATGATCACCATCCCGATGCTCAGGACCTTGCGGCCCATCTTGATGGCCAGGACCGCCGAGAACGACGAGGTGATCATCGCGCCGAAGGAGAACGGCACGGTGGTCAGACCGGCCGCCAGCGGCGAGAAGCCGAGGCCCACCTGCAGGTACAGGGTGAACGGGAAGAACAGGCCCGAGATGATCGCGAAGAAGCTCAGCATCACCAGCAGGCCGGCCACGAAGGACCGCTCCCTGAACAGGCTGGGCTCCACCAGGGCGGAACCGTCCCGAGCCGCCTTCCTCCGTTCGTACACGGCGAAGACGACGAACAGCGGCACGGAGCAGGCCATCGCGCCGAACGTCCAGGCGGGCCAGCCGGCCTCCTGCCCCTGCACCAGAGGGTAGAGCAGGGACAGCAGGGCCAGCGTCACCAGGGCGACGCCCACCAGGTCCAGGTGCTTGATGTGGGGCGCGCGCGACTCGCGCACGTACGCGCTCACACCGAGCAGGGCGAACAGACCGACAGGGACGTTCACCAGGAAGATCGGCCGCCACGACCAGCCGAAGAGGTCGGCGTTGACCAGCACGCCGCCCAGGACCGGGCCGAGCATCGCGGCGATGCCGGACAGGGCGCCGAACATGCCGAAGACGGCCGCGCGTTCCTTGGGCGGGAAGGCCACCTGGAACACCGAAAGGCCCTGCGTCATCACGATGGCGCCGCCCAGGCCCTGCAGCACCCGGGAGGCGATGAGCATCTCGGTGCTCTGCGCCACGCCGCACAGCAGCGAAGCGGCCACGAACACCACGATGCCGATGGAGATCATCCGCTTGCGGCCGACCATGTCGCCGATGCGACCGACGGTGATCAGGCTCAGGGCGAAGGTGAGGGTGTAGGCCGCCGCCACCCACTGGAGCGCCGCCTTGCTGGCGTCCAGGTCGTGCTGCAGCACCGGAAGCGCCACGTTCACGATCGTCGTGTCGATCAGATCGAGGGCGATGGCGACGAGGATCACGGCGGCGGCGCGCCACCGCTGGGGGTCCGGTACCCCCTCTCCTTCCAGGTACGTCTCGTCTTGTGCGTGCGTCACGGGGTTCTCCTCTGTCCGACGGCGCGCTTGCGCCGAGTGTGATCGCCTCCGCTTGAGCCGCACTCGAGCGCGCCCGCCGACCATGCCGGCGGCAGCGGCACCCGCCGCGCCGGAAGGGAACGCGCAGACATGAGGCTGTACTTGCTGAGGCTGGGCACCATCCCCGGGCTCCAGGCGCCGGTGCCCGGCTATCTGATCCGCACCGACGAAGGGCGCACCGTGCTGGTCGACACCGGTGCCGCGCCCGGCGGCCCGCCCGGCGGGGCACCGATCCAGGTCGAGGAGGGCCAGGACGTCGTCTCGACGCTCGCCCGCATCGGCGTGCGGCCCGCGGACGTCGATCACGTCGTCTGCTCCCACCTGGACCCCGACCACGTGGGCGGCCACGCCGCCTTCCCGGACGCCGAGTTCGTCATCCAGCGCAGCCACTACGAGCTGGCCCGCTCCGGCACCGTGCCGCGGCTGGCCGCGTCCCGGCCGCTGTGGGACGTTCCGGGGCTGAAGTACACCACCGTCGAGGGCGACACCGAACTCCTGCCGGGCATCGAGCTGGTGGCCTGCGGCGGGCACGTGCCCGGTCACCAGTCCGTCCTGGTGCGTCTGCCGCGCACCGGCCCGGTCCTCCTCGCCGTCGACGCCATCCCCATGAGCGCGGCGCTGGACCCCGACGGGCGGCCCGTCCTCCCCTTCGACCTGGACGAGAAGGAACTGCGCGAGAGCACCCGCAAGCTGGTGGACCTGGCCCGCGCCGAGAACGCCCTGATCGTGCACGGCCACGACGCCGAGCAGTGGCGCACCCTGCGGGTCGCGCCCGAGTACTACGACTGACGCACTCCGGTACGAGACGAAAGGCACCGACCGATGAGCACCACCACCGAACGCATCCGCGTGGTCGTGTACCTGCGCGCCCCTCAGGACGGCACGGAGCCGCTCGAGCAGGCGTACCGGGAGATCAGCTGGGTGCGGCCAGGCACCATCCCCGGACTGCTGCGCAGCGAGCTGCTGCGCGACGTGGACCGGCCCGACGAGTTCGTGCTGCACGGCGAATGGGAGAGCCTGGAGGCCTACCGCACCTGGCAGTTCGGCCCCGACCACAAGGACAACCCGTCGGCGCTGCGCCCCTTCCAGGACCGCTCGCGGGGGCGCCACTACGCCGTGTACGGCATCGCGTCCGAGGACGTGTGACCGCTGTACGCCCGAAGGGCCGCCAGTCCCCGAGGGGATACGGCGGCCCTTCGGCTGTGCTCCGGATCACTTCACCGGTTCCGCCGGTTCCGCCGGTTCCACTGGGGCCTCCCACACCACCAGCATCAGCGCGCCCTGCTCGGTGCGCGGGGCGTGCACGCTGCCGGGGGCCATGACCAGCAGGGAGTTCTTCGGGTGCCGCCCGTCCTCGGTGATCAGTTCGCCGTCGAGAACGAGGATGATCTCGTAACTGGTGTGGCGGTGCGGCGCGGCGCTCGCGCCCGGGTGGTAGCGAACCAGCGAGGCCGCGGGGCCGGCCGGGCCGGTCTGCTCGGTGGTGTAGAGCGGGAAGACCTCCACGCCGACCCGGCCGTCCGCGGTCAGCGGCGTGAACCGAAGCCGCCGCCGGAGCTCCTCGGGCCGGTCGAGCCCCTCGACGACCAGGGGGGATGCGGGTGTGGCCTGCTGCTGTGCCGACATGACGTCAACTCCTCTTCCGTGATCCTTTGGTTCCGTACGTCGTCCCGTACTCCGTGAGCCGCTCCCGCACCAGGCGTCGTTGGACCTTGCCGGAGGTGGTGCGGGGCAGCCCGCCGGCGAAGCACAGCCGCTCGGGGCGCCCGACCGGTGACAGGGTGCGCTCGGCGTGCTCCAGCAGGCGGCCGGCCAGCTCGGCGTCCGGCGCACGGCCGGGCGCCGGGACGACCACGGCGAGCGGCAGCAGGCCGGCCACGGCGTCCGGCACCGGCACGACCGCCACGTCGGCGACCGCCGGGTGGGCGCGCAGGACGGCCTCCGCCTCGTACGGGGACACCCGGTGGCCATGGGACTTGAACACGTCGTCGCGCCGGCCCAGCACCCGGACCCACCCGTCCGCGTCGCGCTCGCCGAGGTCCCCGGTCGCGTACCAGCCCCGCCCGAGCGCCCGCTCGGTGCGCTCCGGATCGTCCGGGTACCCGGCCATGACCCCGACCGGACGGCCGCCGTCCGCGGCCCCGGCGCGGGGCAACGGGTCGTCGCTCGTTCCCAGTTCCACGCAGATCTCGCCCGAGTGGTCCGACCGTTCGCCGGTGTCCGGGTCGCGCAGGGTGATGCGGTAGCCGGGCAGGGGGCGGCCGAGCAGGCCGGGGCGGGGATCGGTGCCCGGGGTGGTGCCGATCAGCGCGGTCGTCTCGGTCTGCCCGTACCCGTCGCGCACGGCGACCCCCCAGGCGTCCCGCACCGCCGCGGCGAGCTCCCCGGGCAGCGGCTCTCCGGCACTGGTCGCCTCCCTCAGCCGCGGCAGGGCCGAGCCGAGATGGGGCCTCAGGGCCTGCCATGTGCTCGGCGGGGCACAGAAACTGGTGGCCCCCAGGCGGTGCAGCAGCCACGGCAGCCGGGCGGCGTCCACCGGCCCCTCGGGCAGGGCCACGATCGTGGCCTCGGCGTTCCACGGCACGAACAGGCTGCTCCAGGAGTGCTTGGCCCAGCCCGGCGAGGAGACGTTGACATGCCGGTCGCCGGGCAGCAGACCGTTCCAGTACAGGCTGGAGAGATGGCCGGCCGGATAGCTGAGGTGGGTGTGCGCGACCAGCTTGGGCGCCGCGGTGGTGCCGGAGGTGAAGTAGCAGAACGCCACGTCACCGGCCGGGGTGGCACCCTCGGGCACGAAGCGGCCGGTCACGTCCGCGCTGCCGCGGTAGTCGGTCCAGCCCCGGGGCACCGCGCCGTCCGGCCCTGGTACCGCGACCCGCACCCCGGGCACGGGAGCGTCCGCGAAGGCGGCGGTCGCCGCGGCCCGGCACACCAGGTGCGCCAGACGCCCGCGACGGACCCGGTCCACGGCCTGGGCGGCCGTCAGGTCCGGATGGCTGGGCACCACCACGGCCCCGATCTTCAGCGCGGCCAGCAGCACCTCCCACAGCTCGACCTGGGTGCCGAGGACCACCATCAGCCGGTCGCCGCGGGCCACCCCCAGGCCGGCCAGCCAGCGGGCGACCGCGTCGGAACGGAGGGACAGTTCGCGGTACGACACGGCGCGCACGCCCGCGTCGCGGTCGGCCAGTTCCAGGGCGGGCGCGTCGTTGCCGTCCGCGACCACGTCGAACCACTCCAACGCCCAGTTGAAGTACGCGGGCCGCGGCCACCGGAAGAGGGCCACCGCCGCCTCGGGGTCGGTACGGTGCCGCAGCAGCAGATCCCGGGCCGCACGGAACTCCCGGTGCGCGGCGGTCCATCGGGCGGCCCGGTACGCATGGCCGGGCGCCGGTGCCGCCCCCGTTCCCGGTGCCGCGGCCGGTGGCGACACCTCGGTGTGCGCGGACATCAGCGCTCTCCTTCCTCGTCGGGCGTGCCCAGTGCCGCCCGCCATCGGTCGCCCAGCACCACGCCGCTCAGTGCGCCGCGTCCGGTGCCGTCGTGCGCCCCGGACAGGGCGTCCTCGGCGATCGCGTCGGCGTCGGCCGTGAACTCGCCCCACACCCCCGGGCGTCCGCTGCCGACCTGGGTGAACCACCGGGAGAACTCGCTGGGGATGCCCAGCACGTACATCCCGGTCTCCGCCCGCCCGTCGGCGCGCACCGGATGGAACGGCGAGCCGGTGACCGCCACCCCACCGGTGACGAACTCGGTTCCGTCAGGACCCCGGTTGACGTACGGCGTCAGCAGGCCCTGGTCGCGCAGCCGGGCGGTCAGGTCGCCGTGCGCCCGCCGCAGATCGGGATCGGGTATCCGGGCGTCGATCAGCACGTCGAGCGCGGTACGGCTGCCCGCGACCCGCGGCGACTCCACGCAGAACCGCCCGGCGGCCGGATCCGCACCGAACCGGGCGTCCGGCCCCGTGATGCGCAGCAGCCCGGCGTCCAGCAGGGCCAGCAACTGGCGCAAACGCACCATGGGCGGCCCGGTCGTCAGCCGCGACACCATCGGCACGAAGTCGCCCAGGAAGTCCGCCCGGTGCGAGTCGGGCGCGAGCCCCGAGAAGTCCACGGCACAGCGCAGCACCCCGCGCACGTCCCGGATGGTGTCCAGGCAGGCCTTCACGGGCCCCTCGGCATTGCCCTCGGCGGCCAGTTCCAGGTCCCGGCGCAGCAGCGCGGCCAGCTCCTCCTCGTACGCCCGGGGGCTCGGGAAGCGGCGCTCACCGAACGGCCGGGCCCACTCCTGAAGGTCCACCGGGCGCATCCCGCGCAGCCCGCAGCGGACAGCGGCCCCGAACACCGCGCCCTGCGGGTCGGCGCCGGCGGCGCGCACCGCCTCCTGCGCCTCGTGGCGGAACCGCTCGGCGATGTCGGGCCCGTACGCCCGGTGCAGCGTGGTCGCGCAGCGCACCAGCTCCACCTCGGCCAGCAGCCAGGGCATGACGTCCGCGCGGAAGTCGAGCGGGCCGCGGCGGCGCAGGGCCCGGATCCGCTCCCGGGTGAACAGCCGCGGCCGGTACACGTGCTGGGGCCCCTTCTGGTTGCGGCCCCGGGCGCGCAGCGGCACCCCGCTGCGCGCCCCGGCGACCAGGAACGGCTCCCGGCCGCTGGGCCTGTAGCGCAGTGCGCCGTCCGCGGCCGCCACGAACCGGCCGCCACGCCCCGTGGTGAGGGCGGCGACCACGTCGTAGAAGGACAGGCCGAGGCCGATGATGCCCACCACGCTGCCCGGGGCGATGTCCGTCAGCGGCATGTCGATCGCCGAGTCCCCCCGCACGTACTGCAGGTACGGCCGCTGCGCGGCGAACTCGGCCAGCGCCTGCTGGTCGGACCGCAGGGCGGGCAGCGGATGACCGGTCGTCAGCACCACGCGGTCGGCCCGCACCTGACGTCCGTCGTCCAGGGTCAGCAGGTACCGTCCGTCGGGTTCCGCGGTGAGCGACTCGGCGTACCTGCGCAGCCGGTGCAGCCGCAGCACCTCCGCCGGCACCGTCCGTTCGATCCGGTCCAGCGCGTAGGCGAGGTACTGCCCGTACACGGCGCGCGGGGCGCAGGTGTCCGGGGCCGCCTCCTCGGGGTCGACGGTCCGCCACCACTCGTACAGCGACGGGCCGGCCCCGGCGCGGGCGGGACCGCCGTCCGGGGGACCGGAGAAGATGGTGACCTCGCCCGAGACGGTGTTCATCATCGACCAGAGCGGCTGGTCGGTGCGCCAGATGCGGCCCGGGCCGACCTCGTGGGCGTCGATCGCGCAGACCTCCACGGGGCGTGGCGTGGCCCGCTCGGCCAGCCGGACCGCCAGCCGTTCCAGCACGGACGTGCCCCGCGGGCCGGTGCCCACCACCGCGATCCGGTACGGCTCCGGCGGCGTCTCCCCGGGCGGCCCGGCGAACAGACCGGACGGGCCCGCCCAGTCGGGGTCCGGGGCGGTTTCCAGCGCCAGCAGGTCGTGCCGGTCCGCGGTGTAGCGCAGCATCTGCAGCAGCCGGTCGGCGGTGACCGGCGCGGGGGAGGCGGCCGTGCCGGCGGGGAGCGGCAGACGGCCGGTCCTCGTCCACCGCAGCCGGCCCTCGCCGTCGACGGCCGCCTGGGTCAGCCCCCGGTTGTCCTCGTGCAGACAGAACGGCACATCGAGGATCCCGGCCGCGAACGCGCGGGTCAGCGCGGTACCCACGTCGTCGTGGAGCTCCAGCGTGGCCTCGACCAGCGCCCGTGCCTCGGCCAGCACCTCGCCGGGGTCCACCTCTGCGGCCCGGGGGACCGGGCTGTCGTCGCCTGTCCGGCCGGCGGCGCGGGCCGCCGACCTGAGCGCGGCGACGTTCTCGGCGACGGTCGGCAGCCGCACCGCCTCGAGCGGCGTCTTCACGATCAGCCGCTGGGCACCGCCGCGCACCGCGAGCTCCGCGCTGCGGTCCATCAGCAGCTGCGCCCCGTGCGGGCTTCCGGGGAAGACGCCCATGTAGGTGTAGAGCACGAGGTGCCGGTCGACACCCGGAGGCAGCCACTCGTCGGCGAGCAGCCGCAGCGCGGCGAGCGCCTCCACGTCCTGGCGCGCGTCGGTCTGCTGCGCGTAGCTCAGCGACACGCTGGTGATGCCCTGCTGCACGAAGAACAGCGCCTCCAGCAGGCTCGTCGCCACCAGCAGGGACGGCGGGCACAGCTGGCCGAGCAGGCAGCCGCCGAAGGTCTCCAGATGGGCGCGCCGTCCGCCGGCCCGGCTGAGCTCCGCGAACTCGGCCGTCGCCGCCCGCCAGTTGGCGACCGACTCGGCGAGCGGGGTACGGCCGTAGGGCAGGCAGTACGACACCGGGCCGCCCTCGCTCGCGGACAGCCCCGCAGCGGCCATGGTGCGGAAGATGTCCCGCGGCAGCGCGGAGCCGTGCCGCACCTGCACCGGCCGGTCGCCGGCCGCCGCGGCGACCCGGGCGGTGACCTCCGGGCCGTGCGCCACGAGCGGGAAGCCGTTGAGCGGGTCGCCCGCGGCCAGCGCGGCCCGCGCGTGGCCGTGGTCGCCGACCCGGGTGTAGCTGTCCAGAGTGATGGTGGCGACCGTCGGGTGCGGCAGGGAGCAGACCGCGTGCAGGCCCGCGGCCATCGCGTCCGGGGCGGCCATCCCCATCCGGGGCTGGACGACGAGGAGGCCCGCGGCCGCCGCCCGCCGTACCGCGGTATCCAGGTCCGCGGGGCGGCGGGGGTCCGGGCTCTGCTCCGTCATACCGCCCTGCCCTCCGGCGCCCGCTGCGGCAGCGCTCCGAGGATCCGGCCGATCAGCGCGGTGTCGGCGGTGTCGGTGAACACCGCGTCGAAGCCGGCGTCCACCAGCGCCTGGGCGGCCGCGGTTCCCTCGTCGCCGTCGATGCCCAGCTTTCCGCCGATGACCGCGGGGGTGTCCCGGGCCACCGGGTCGGCGCGCAGTTCGCGGATCATCCGTGCCCCGTCGAACTGCCCATGACCGTTGACGGTGCTGATCACCAGCAGGTCGGGCCGGATCCGGCGCACGGAGTCGACCAGCAGCCGGTCGGGTACGCACGGCCCGAGACTGACGACCTCATGGCCCATCTCCTCGAGCAGCAGCTGAAGGAAGACCAGGTTCCAGGTGTGGGCGTCCGAGGAGACCGTGGACAGCAGGACGCGCCGCCGCCCGCCTCGTTGGGCCACCGTCCTCATAGTTGTTCATCTCTCTCTCGCGTAGGACTGACTGGCTGACGGGACTGGCTGAGGGGTGGGTCAGCGCAGGGTGACCAGCTGCCACATGCCCTCGAAGGCGCGCTTGACGAGCGTTTGACGGTTGCTGATGAAGGAGGTGAGGAGATAGCGCCCGGGCTGGAGGGAGTGCGCGAAGACCGCGGACGCGCCGGGCTGCAGCGGCGTCAGGCCGGTGGGCACGCCGACGAACGGGTAGACGGGCGGCTTCTCGCCCTTGCGCAGCGCCTCCATGCACGCGGTGACGTCCGCTTCGGTGGCGTCCGGCACGGTCCGCAGGAACATCACCTCGCTGAGCTGCCGGGTGTGGTTGACGACCTGGAACACCCCGTCGGCGGGCAGGGTGTCGTCGCTGAGGTAGCGGCCCTGGTCGCCGTCGTCGTACGGCGCGATGATGTGCGGTGCGCTGCGGGGGCGGCCCTGCGGGCGCGTACCGGTCACCGTGAGGGTGCGCACCCGCTCGGGGTGGGCGGGGTCGACGGTGGTGTAGTCGAGCAGGTGGTAGGTGCCGGGGGCGAGGATCCAGGTGGCCTCCAGCGGCCCGCCGGCGGCCGAGACGGCCGGTCCGCCGAAGTACCGGGCCTCGGTGTCGATGAGCTGGAGGCCGGCCCGGCGCTGGGCGGGGTCCTGGGCGGTGGCGGCCTGCTGATAGTGGGTCAGGAAGGTGACGATGTCCACGCCGGGCTCCAGCCTGAGCAGCCCGAGCGGGTGCTGCAGCTTCTGGTCCGGCGTGGTGGCCCGCAGGGTGACCGCGCCCGCGGGCACCGTGTCGACGCTCAGGGTCAGACCGTCGGGCGCGGCCACCGCCTCGACAATCGGCGCGGCGTGCCGGCCGAGGGGTCTGGCGGGCTCCTGAGCCGCCGCGGCGGTGGGCAGCAGGGCGACCGCGCCGCCCGCCAGTCCGAACAGCAGTCCGCGGCGTTCGATACCGCGCCCGACCATCGAGGGCCCCGCACTGCTTGGGTTCGCTTGCATCTCCGGTTCCTCCTTAGTTCCGAGGCCCGGCATGCTCCGTAGACCGGCTCAAGAGCGGCTGCAGGTCGTATCGAGAACGGGCGTCATCCCGCAGACGGCGCGGGTGGCGCGGGCAACGGGCCAGGGACCCCAGGGGGATTCGAGCGGGACGCGGCACCCTGCGCCGGGTCGTCCGGTCCACCGGGAAGCCCTGCGAGAACCTCTGAGGAGCCGTCATGCGTCCCCCAGCCGCCGTCGCCCCCACCACCGTCGTCACCGGAGCCGGCAGCGGCATCGGTGCCGCTACCGCGCGACGGCTCGCCGCCGCCGGTCACCACGTGGTGCTGACCGCCCGCCGCAAGGACCGTCTCGAAGCGGTGGCCGCCGAGATCGCGACGGCGGGCGGCCGGTGCTCCGTGCACGCCCTGGACGTCACCGACCCGGACGCCGTACGCGCCTTCGCGGCCACCCTGGAGCGGGTCGACGTGCTGGTGAACAACGCGGGCGGCGCGCTCGGCACCGAGTACGTCGCCGAGGCGGACCCGGCCGACTGGGCGGCCATGTTCGAGGTGAACGTCCTCGGCGTGCTGCATGTCACCCAGGCGCTGCTGCCCGCGCTCGTGGCCTCGGGCGACGGCACGGTCGTCGTGCTCTCCTCGACCGCGGGGCATGTCGCCTACGAGGGCGGCGGGGGCTATGTGGCGGCCAAGCACGGAGCGCACGCGCTCGCGGCCACGTTGCGGCTGGAACTGTGCGGTGAGCCGGTGCGTGTCGTCGAGATCGCGCCGGGCCTGGTGCGTACGGAGGAGTTCGCCCTCAACCGGTTCCGCGGCGACGTGGAGGCGGCCGCCCGGGTGTACCGCGGGGTCGGGCACCCACTGACGGCCGAGGATGTCGCGGACACCGTGACCTGGGCCGTGACCCGTCCCGCGCACGTCAACGTCGACCTGCTGATCGTCCGCCCGCGCGCCCAGGCGGCCCAGCACAAGCTCCACCGCACCGGCTGACGGCCGTCGCCCGCCGCCGGTGTACCGCCGCTCAAGCGCGCGCCGAGCCGGCTCCGGCTGAATATGCACGGCCGGCCCACCGAACGCACGGCCCCGGCACTAGCCCCCCCACGACACCAGCCCCCGAGCCCCACCGCAGGACCACCGGACAAGGAGAGAGCACGTGCTGACTCGCAGGCAACTGATCAAGGCGGGCGCTGCCACCGGTCTGCTGGCGGCCGTCTCCGGCGCGGGGGCGGCGGCCGTCGCCGCAGGGACCGGTGACTCCGCGGTCGGCGACCAGCCCTTCGCCGTACCGCTGAGGCGGGCGCAGGTGCTGCGCCCGATCGGCTGGGACGCGGGGCACGGGCGGCACAGCGGCATGCGGTACGACGTCTACCGGCTGACCCCCCGGGAGACGGACGTCACCGTCATCCCGGGCACCACGACCAGGATGCGGCTGTTCAACGGTGAGCTCGCCCCGGTGATCAGGGCGACACGGGGCCGGCCCGTGATCATCGAACAGACCAACGACCTCGGCGTGCCGTTCTCCATGCACCTGCACGGCGGCCACGTCCCGGCCCACGACGACGGCCACCCCGACGACCAACTGGTGCCCGGCACCAGCCGCGTGTTCCAGTACCCCAACAACCAGCGCGCCGCGTCCCTGTGGCTGCACGACCACTCGCTCGACGCGCACTCCGAGAACGTCTACTTCGGCGCGGTGGCCGGCTACCTGCTCACCGACGAGTTCGAGGAGCGGCTGCCGCTGCCCAAGGGCCGCTACGACGTGCCGCTGTACCTGCGGGACGCCAAGTTCGCCGCGGACGGCTCGCTCGTGTACGCCATGGACGGGTTCAGGGACCGGCCGACCGTCCTGGTCAACGGCTGCCCGCGCCCGTACTTCGAGGTCGCCGCCCGCAAGTACCGGATCCGGCTCACCAACACCTCCAACGAGCGCGCCTTCCTGCTCCAGCTCGGCGAGGGCGACGAGATGACCCACATCGCCTCCGACGGGGGCCTGCTGCCCGCGCCGGTGTCCGCCCGGGTTCTGGAGATCTGGCCGGCCGAGCGCCAGGAGGTGGTCATCGACTTCGCCCGCTACCCGGTCGGCTCCAAGGTGGTGCTGAGCAACAAGATCGCCTACCCCGGCGAGGCCCCGGAGGTCATGCGGTTCGACGTGGTGCGCCCCGCCAAGGACCCTTCCGGCGTGCCGGACCGGCTGCGCCCGGTCCCGGACCTGGGCACCCCGACCGTGGAGCGGACGTTCGTGATGTCCTTCGACGCCGCCACGGGCCGGCACCTCATCAACGGCAAGCCGTTCGATCCCCAGCGCATCGACATCCGGCCACGGCTCGGCACCACGGAGATCTGGACCGTGCACAACGCCGACACGCAGTTCCACATCCCGCACTCCCTGCACACCCACCTGGAGCACTTCGAGGTGGTGGACCGGGACGGCCGGGCCCCGGCGCCGGGCGAGGCGGGACTGAAGGACACGATCACCGTGATGCCGGGCAAGAGCGTCCGCTTCAAGCTCAAGTTCACCGACTACACGGGCAAGTTCATGTACCACTGCCATCTGCTGGGCCATATGACCATGGGAATGATGGGCCAGATGGAAGTCGTCGACTGAACGCCCGCCGCGCCTCACCGAAGCCTTCTGGAGGACGTCTTGTCCGACGACATCCCAGACGCCGTGTCCGGTGACACTCCGGGCGACAACCTGCGCTTCCCGTTCGAGCACAGTCGGCTGTTCGCTCCGCCGCCCGAGTGGCAGCGGCTGCGCGAGGGCTGCCCGGTGGCCCGTGCCGAACTGCCCACCGGTGACCGGGCCTGGCTCGTGACCCGGTACGAGGACGTGCGCGCGGTTCTCAACGACACCCGGCTCAGCCGTGCGGCCACCACCCGGCCGGACGCGCCGCGGCTGGGCCCGGCGCGGCCCGAACCGGACTCCATCATGGCGATGGACCCGCCCGACCACACCCGGCTGCGCCGGCTGCTGGCACCGGCCTTCACCGGCCGGCAGGCCGAGCTGTTACGGCCCCGTATCGTCCGCACCGCCGAGCGGCTGCTCGACGACATGGCCGAGATCGGGCCGCCGGTCGACCTGGTGGAGCACCTGGCCCGACCGCTGCCCATCATCACCATCTGCGAGCTGCTCGGTGTGCCGGAGAGGGACCGGGAGTCCTTCAAGGAGTGGACGGACGCGGCCCTGACCCTCGCCCCGCACGCGGCCGGCACGGTCACCGGTGCCCGGCAGCGGCTCGCGGACTATCTGCGGCACCTGATCGCCGAGAAGCAGCAGGCGCCGGGCGACGACCTCCTGGGCACCCTCATCGCGGCCCGCGACGAGGACCGGCTGCGCCCCGCGGAGCTGGTGACCGTCGCCGCCACGCTCCTCACGGCCGGATACCACACGGTGGCCAACTCGCTGGCCAACTCGGTGCTGGCGCTGCTGCGCCACCCCGAACAGCTCGATCCGCTGCGCGGCGCGAAGGGGTTCCCGGCCGCGGCCGTGGAGGAGCTGCTGCGCTGGACGCCGGGGCCGGTGAGCGGCGGCACGATCCGGATCGCCACCGAGGAGCTGAAGATCGGCTCCACGGTGGTGCGGCCGGGTGAGGCGGTCATCCCGTCCACGGCGTCGGCCAACCGGGACGCGGCCGCCTTCCCCGACCCGGACGCGCTCGACCTCACGCGCGCCGGGAACCGGCACATCGCCTTCGGGCACGGCATCCACCGCTGCCTCGGTGCGCAGCTGGCCAGGGTGGAGCTGCAGGTGGCGTTCGGGGCGCTGCTGCGCCGGTTCCCCGGGCTGCGGCTCGCGGTCGCCGAGGAGGAGCTGACGTGGGGGACCGGGATGATCCGCGGCGTCAGCGCGCTGCCGGTCGCGTGGTGACCTGCCCGGCGGCCGGCTGCGCCGTCAGATCCCGCAGCAGCTCGTTGACGCGCTGGACGAACCCGGCGATCAGCTCGAGCTGGTCGTCCTCGTACGACTCCAGTACGGCGGTCATGGCGTCCCTGAGCGGGGCGAAGGCGGTGGTGAGCTCCTGCTCCCGGCGGCCGGTGGAGGCCACGATGACCCGGCGCCGGTCGGCGGGGTCGCGGACCCGTTCGATGAAGCCCGCCTTCTCCATCCGGTCCAGTACCGCCGTGGTCGCCGATGTGCTCATGCCGGTGATCTCGGCGAGCCGGCCGGCCGTCAGGCGGGGCTCGCTGCGGGCCAGGTCCACGCACTTCAGGTCGGTCGGGTTCAGTCCGAACCGCTCGGCGATCGCCTGGTGGAGCAGCTGCCCGCGCCCGCCGTTGTCGCGCACCGCGTCCTCGATCGCCGCGATCAGCTCCGCGCGGTCGCGCCCGCTCCGGGTTGACATGGCTCACCTCCGAGAGCAAAGTATTTCGATGAATCGAGATTTCCGGTCCATCGAGAATTCCCAACTATGGAATTAGTCTAGCCGTAAGGGGCAGTCATGAACACATTCGCGGGCGAGCAGGCGAAGTGGCGCGTCGAGGGCATCGTGGACGCGCCCGTCGAGCAGGTGGCCGAGGCCCTGCTGACCGTGCGGCCGGGTGCGGCCGGTGTGGAGGGCAACGCCCTGGTGCTGGCGGGCGACCACACCGGGGAGGCCGGGGCGGTGACCCTGGAGGGCGGCCCCGAGAAGTTCACCGGCCGGTTCGGCACCTCCGGTGAGGACTATCTGGAGCTGACCGTGGACCGCGCGGCCTGCTCCGTCGCCGTGCAGACCTGGTTCGGCGGCACGTACACGGTCGAACCGGACGGCGACGCGAGCCGGGTGGTGCTGCAGGTCCACAACGTGGTCCCGGGCGCCGGGCGCCTGGGCCGCAAGGTCGCCGAGATCGGCATCGAGTCCCGCCTCGAGAAGGTCCTGACGTCCGTCCTCGCAGCCCTGTCCGCCCACCTGGGCGTCCCGGCGCCCGCCCCGGCCACGGCCAAGTAGCCCCGGCCTCCGGGCATCCACCCGAAGACCCACAGCCACCCGGTGCAGACGTCCCCCGCGGCCCGGGTGGCTGTGCCTTTGTCGTACGTCCGTTCCCACTCGCCTTCGGTCGCATCGAGGGGGCCGAGGACTTCACGCCAGTTGGCCGGTTCGAGGCCCATTGAAGTACCGCGCGAGGCCCGGGTGTGACTCTCTCGGCGACCGGGCGCCGCCTGGCGCGCGGCACGAGGAGGCAGTATGAGAACGGACCGAAAGGCCCGTGCGCGGGCCACCCGCGGTGCGCTGTTGGGCAGCGCGCTCGCGCTCGTGGCGGTGGCCGCCGCGCCCGGCCCCGCCGCCGTGGCGTCCGCCGACGGCGGGACCATCCTGATCAGCGTCGGCCTGGGCGGCAGGCCGGCCGACGGCCCCAGCGAGCGGGCCTCCATCAGCGCCGACGGCCGCCTGGTGGTGTTCACCTCGCACGCGGGCAACCTGGTGCCCCGCGACCACAACCGCTGCACCGGCGTCTACCTGCGCGATGTCGGCCGCGGTACGACGGTCCGCGTCGACCGTGGCCCGGACGGCACGGGGTCCAACGGCTGCACCGGCATCGACCCGATCATCAGCGCCGACGGCCACTACGCCGTGTACTCCGCCGACTCCACCAACCTCGTCCGCGGGGTTCGCGACGGCCGCTCCCACATCTACCGGACCGACCTGCGCACCGGGGAGACCGTGCTGGTGTCGGCCGCCAAGGACGGCACCCCCGGCAACGGCGACAGCATGCGCCCGACCCTCTCCGCCGACGGGCGTTACGTCGCGTTCGCCACCTCCGCCGACAACCTGGTCACGGGTGGCGCCCCGGCGACCACCTGGAACACGGTGGTGCGCGACATGGTCACCGGGACCGTCGTGCGCACCAGCGCCGCAGGCGACGGCACCCTGGGCAACGCGGCCAGCGACGGCACCCAGATCAGCGCCGACGGCCGGTACGTCACCTTCTTCTCCAACGCCGACAACCTGGTCCCGGACGACACCAACAAGAAGGTCGACGAGTTCCTGCACGACCTCGCCACCGGCCGCACCACCCGGCTCAGCGTCTCGGCCGCCGGAGTCCAGTCCGACCAGATCACCATCGGCGGCACCATCAGCGACGACGACCGCTCTGTCGTCCTGGACTCGCACGCCACGAACCTCACCGCCGACAGCCCCGGCACCGGCCAGGACCACGTCTACCTGCAGGACCGCCAGGAAGGCACCCTGCGGCTGATCGACAAGGGCGCAGACGGAGTGCCCGCGCCCGGCGGCACGTTCTGGGCGAGCATCAGCGGCGACGGCCGGCACATCCCGATGGCCTCCTCGGGATCCAACCTCGTGCCCGACGACACCAACAACGTGCGCGACATCTTCGTCGCGGACCTGCCGAGCGGCGTGATCAGGCGGGTGAGTGTGGGCTCGGACGGGCAGCAGGCCGACGCCGCGAGCTACTTTCCCGACGTCGACCAGCACGCCGACGCCGTGGTGTTCACGTCGTACGCCACCAACCTCGTGGCCGGCGACACCAACAACCAGCCCGACATCTTCCTGCACCGGGACAAGCCGTGAACCGGCCGCCGCAGCAGCACGAGCAGCAGACGCAGAGAGGGAAGCACACCATGGGGATCACAGCCGGCCGCTCCCGGCGCACGGCGGCGCTCGCCGTGACCGCGGCCCTGACACTGGGCGGGTTCGCCGTGGGCGTCACCCGTGGCGCCACGGGATCCACGGCGGCCGGGACGACGGTGCCCGGCACCGTCGTGGTCGAGGAGAACGCGCACGGCAAGGTGCTCACGGCCGACGCGTCCGTGCGCGACAAGCGCAGGCTGGTCGCGGCCGTGCACAAGGAACGGCTTGAGAGGGAGCAGCAGACCGGCACCCCGACCCCGACGCCCACCGCCACCGGCCAGGGCGGCGGGCACGGAGACCAGACCGGCTTCCCGGTCCGCGACCAGTGGCTGAACTCGGCCAAGAGCCGGAAGGTCGCGGCCCCTGGCGGCGAGGGCGTGCTCTCCGCGGCCGGCGCCAGTTACGTGAAGGTGCCGTTCATGGAGTACTACGCCATCTTCACCGACACCTCCTCCGACGTGTCCTGGCTCGGTGAACGGCCGTTCAACGCCGACAGCATCCAGCACACCGACACCTGGGACGTCGGCTCCGTCGGCGCCCCCTTCTGGGTGGTCGGGGCACCGCAGGGCGCCTCGGTCAAGAGCACCGGCAGCGACGCGCAGGCCAGCTGGACCACCACGGTCCAGGACAACTGGTACAGCGAACACGCCTACGACCAGGTCGCGTTCTACCCGCCCAATCAGAACGACTACTCCAATGTGTTCCGTATCAGCCACTCGGTCACCGGCACCTTCCAGTTCGGCTCGTCCTTCTACACCGTGACGAGCCGCGACCGGGCCTACAGCTGATGTCCCGGCTCGCTCCGCGGCCGACGAGCCGGCTGCGCACGGCGGGGGCGCGGCTGGCCTGCTGGACGGCGGTACTGGCCGTCGCCGCCGCGTGCGGCCCGGCGGGCGCCGGCGGCGCGCCCGC